>JAIWOB010000140.1 GCA_020217065.1 Chloroflexota bacterium
GACAAAAGGATATATCGTGAAGCCAGGCGATACGCTCTACCGCATCGCCGCCGACTATTACACAAACGTCGCCACTTTGCGGAGCGTAAACTGCCGCGCAGGCGACCTGATTTATAACAATGAAATTTTGTGGGTGCCAAACGTAGCCACAAGAACGCCTTATCCGACGCCGCTGCCCGGCGCCACCGTCACGCCCTATCCCACCGAGACGGAGCTGCCTTTCACAATCACCGTCCTGCCTTTTACCGCGACCTTCGAGCCGAGCGACACGCCGCTTCCATTCACCGCCACCTTCATGCCAAGCCCGACGGCGCCGCCCACGCTTACAGCAAGTCCCACCGCTTTTCCAACGCCGTAAACGGACCGCGCGAAAGAGTCCCTAGAAATTTTTAGAAATCCCCTAAATTGAGATTCTACAACAAAACCGATAGGCGCTTCGCTTCTACTCTGCCATGAAACCATCCCAGCCCCGGCTTGCCGCTTTCCAACTTCTCTTTTTTTCGGTTTTGTGCTATTCCTGCGGCGCAGCGCCGCAGGAAGCCGTCTCTCCTCCCCCTTTCATCCTCGTAACCTCTGCGCCAAACGCCTCTCCCACCCCTACGCCTTTTCAACCTTCCATCTACACGCCTACCCAACCTGGACTTTGGTCCTTCAGCGCAGCCATGCCTACGCTGGAACAAATCCTCCCAACAGAGACCCCTTCTCCCACGCCCCTTCCTCCCATAGACCCAACCGTAACGGCGGACATCAGCCAGTTGTTCCCTACCATTGCCGCGCCGCCAGTCGCCGAAACGCTCGCGGTTACGCCCACCCCCCTTCCGCCTCTCACCGATAACGAGACCGTCAATTTTCTCCTCATCGGCTCCGATAAAAGACCGGGGTCTTCGTACCGCACCGACACTTTGGTCGTCG
The DNA here is from genome assembly GCA_020217065.1 of Chloroflexota bacterium. Taxonomy (GTDB): domain Bacteria; phylum Chloroflexota; class Anaerolineae; order Anaerolineales; family Villigracilaceae; genus Villigracilis. The sequence continues at coordinate 913 of JAIWOB010000140.1, forward strand.
CCATTGTCTGGCATAAGGAAGGACAGGTGTCGCTCATCTCCATTCCCCGCGACTTGTGGGTTTACATTCCGACGATTGGAATGCAGCGCATCAACACCGCCTATCAAAGCGGAGAAAACAGCGGCTATACCGGCGGCGGTCCCGGCTTGTTGAAAGACACTATCGCCTACAATCTTGGCATTCGCATTGACCATACCGCCATGGTCGAATTCGACGGCTTCCGCCGCATCGTGGACACGCTTGGCGGAATTGAAGTGCCTGTCGCTTGCGCTTATACCGATTGGCGGCTGATTGACCCTTCCTACGACCCTTATAACGAAAATAATTGGTGGCTCTATACCGTTGGACCAGGACAGGTTCACATGGACGGCGAATTGGCGCTATGGTACGCCCGCTCACGCTCCAAGTCCAACGATTTTGACCGCGGACGCCGCCAGCAGGAGACCTTACGCGCCATTTTCGACAAAGCCCTGCGGACGGATACTTTCAGCAAGATTCCCCAACTTTATAACGACTTCTCCAGCACGGTAGTCACCGACCTGGGGCTTGGCGACCTGCTGCTCCTCGCCCCGTACGCCGTCAATTTTACAAACGCCAATATTCGCGGCTACTATATCCGCCCGCCCTACGTCAGTTCGTGGACGACCCCAGGCGGCGCGGCGGTCCTCCTTCCCAACGAAGCCGAATTGGGGCAAATGCTTGCGGAAGCCGCTACCCTTTCCGCCTACGCTGAGGAACGCGAAACCGTCACGGTAGACGTGCAAAATGGAACTTCTTTAGAGACTTGGGATGTCCTTGCGGCTTCGCGCCTGAATTACGCCGGCTATCAGACCGTCGTTTCCAACGCCAGCCGCCGCGACTATCCGACTTCTGTGTTAATGGATTTCACAACCAGCCAGGACGCCGCCCAAAGACAAACCATCCTCGCCGCGCTCAATCTGTATTCGGCAAGCGTGCTTTCGCAGCCGGACCCCAACAGCCCCGTTCAATACCGGGTTATTCTTGGATACGATTACGACCCCTGCTTTCAGCCGCAAGACCTTTCTCATTAAAACGGCGTCTCAATTTCACAGTCGGTCTTCCAAACCGCCTTTTCGACTTCGCCGCTTTCTCCCAACAAAACGGGCAGCAGGGATTTCATCCCCTTCAAATCTCCCGATGTGAAGAAACGAACGGGGGCGCGTTCACGAGAGCGATTCTTCAGCCCCGTCTCTTCCAAAAGACTTTTCGTCCGTTTCGCTACCGCCGGGGCAGGGTCAATCACCCGGACTTTTTCTCCCGCAATTTGTTGAATTATCGGAATCACAAAGGGGTAATGGGTGCAGCCCAAAACGACAGTGTCAATATCCTTTTCCAGCATGGGAACAAGCGCATCCTGCAAAATGGCGCGGGTCTGCGCCGAGTCCAATTCCCCCTTCTCGATTTGTCCCACCAAACCCGGACAAGTATGCTGGAACAACTCCACGCCAGCGGCAAAGCGTTCGACTACGGAAGCGTACAGCGCGCCCTGAAAGGTGGCGGGAGTGGCAAGCACCCCAACCTTGCCTGTGCGGGTCGTCTCGGCGGCGGGCTTGACCGCAGGCTCCATGCCGACAAAAGGAAACGGGGAAAACCTGCCGCGCAGGTAAGTCAAAGCGGCGGCGGAGGCGGTATTGCAGGCGACAACAATCAATTTGACGCCGCGTTCGAGCAGGAATTTCGTTATCCCCTCCGAAAAGTTTTGAATTTGCCGCATGGAACGCGAACCATACGGCGCATGTCCCTGGTCTCCAAAATAAAGGACCGCCTCTTCCGGCATTAACGCCCGTATTGCCCGCAGCACGGACAGCCCGCCTACGCCGGAATCGAATACGCCAATCGGGGAATTTTTAGAAGGCATGAAAAATCAAAGACCGTCAAAGCGATAACCATTATCAATTTTCATTCGCCCCGCGCCGCGTCCACAAAGGACTTGAAAAGCCGCCTCATGGAGGGTTGGTCGGTCAGCCATTCAGGATGCCATTGCGCCGCCACCGCGTAAGGATGACCTTCGAGTTCGACCAGTTCGACCAATCCATCCGGAGCGTATCCCACAGCGCGGATGCCCGGCGCAAGGTCTTTAAGACCTTGATGATGAAGGCTGTTGACCTGCAAGCGAGTCTCGCCAAAGATTTGGGCGGAGCGGGAAGACGAATCGACATGGACAGGATGAACCAAAACGCGGCGCAGGTCGCCGGGATAGGCATGGTCAATGGCGCCGGGCAATTGGTCGTACAGATGAGTGTAGAGAGTCCCGCCCAGCGCCACGTTCATCACCTGCATTCCGCGACAAATTCCCAAAATCGGTTTGCCGTCTTTTATAGAGGCGCGCAGCAGGGAAATTTCGGTAATATCGCGTAATCTATCCACTTCGCCGATGCGCGGGTGGTCTTCGCCTTTGAAATATTCCAGCGAAACGTCGCCGCCGCCTGTAAACAAAATCCCATCTACGCGGGAGTACAAGGCAAGAAAATCCTCTTCCGGCAGCATGGATGGAATGAGGAGCGGAAGACCGCCCGCTTGCGCGACGGCATTGATATACGTATGTTGGAGCGCGGTGGTCGGATGCCCGTCGGGGTCTTTTCCGTTGCGGGTGGTAACGCCAATCAAAGGTTTGGACATGGGCAGCCTCAAAACAAAAAAGACCCTAAAGGTCTTGGAAGACCTTTAGGGTCTCCATGGAAACCCTAACCAAATTTCTGCTTCAGACGCGCGCTCTTGCCAGTGCGTTCGCGCATGAAATACAACTGCGCGCGGCGCACCTTGGCGTGGCGCTCAACGGAGACTTTGTCAATGCGCGGAGAGCGAAGCATGAAAGTGCGCTCCACCCCAATGCCGTTCGCCGCCATGCGGCGCACCGTCATGGAAGCGTTGTTGCCGCTGTTTCGCAGGCGGATAATCATTCCCTTGAATTCCTGGATACGCTCACGGTCGCCTTCTTTGATTTTGACGTGCACGCTCACCGTATCGCCGGGGCTTAACTGGGGAATTTTTTCGTTTGGTTTAGCCTCGACGGCTTTGATAAAATCTGTCATGGTCGCTATTCCTACTTTCTGTTTTATCTGAAACGCGAGTGCGGAGTATAGCGCTCATCTTTCGAATGCACAAGAGCGAATTTTCCGCTTCGACGGGTTACCTTAACCGCAAAAGCGCCACAACGCCGCGATGGTCTGAGTAGCCGTCCGTCCTTGCAAGATGAGCCGAAAGCGGCTCCCACTCCCGCGAGACGAAAAGGTAGTCAATCCGCACCAGCCATTCGGGAATATAAATCCCGCCAATGTGCAAACGACTGGTTCCGACCGATTTATTGCCGGGAAAGGTATGTCCCAGCCCAAAGCCTGATTCCGACCAAACGTCCTGCAAGCCGGCGCCGACCAAAGTCCTGTATGCGTCGTTGAGAAAGACATCGTTGGCGTCGCCCGCCACAACCGCCGGAGCGGAGCGTCCCTCCAAAAATCGGACGATATTGGCTGCCTGACTTGCTCTCATCTTCGAAATTCTACGCGCCGCCCCTAAATCTATGACTGCGGCGAGTCCCGTGGGAGGCATGTGGAAATTAATCGCGTTGACCGTTTTCCCATTCCAATCCACCGCCAACAGTATCGGCGTTCCAACCCAACCCTCCCCCAGAGAACCGTCAATCGGTTGAAACGGATATTTGCTGACGACGCTCATCCCCAACGGAATATCGGACGGGTCGTGGATTTGATACGGGTATTCGTCGAGCATTTCCTCCTGAAGATAATCCGCCATCGCAAAGCTAGTCTCCTGCATGAAGACGATGTCGGCGTTTTCCTCGCGGATAACTTCCGCGACCTTGACGACATCGGGCGTGAAGACCAGCATGTTATAGGTCATCACCTTCAACGTATCCGCCGGAGACGAGAGAATCTTCTGCTTGGGCAGGAAAAATTTCCCGAAAGTAATAACGAACAAAATAAGCGCCGCCAGCGAAGCGGCTTGCAGCCTGCGGACACGGAGAAGAATCCCCGCCAGCGCGAAGGGAATCAAAAGGAGGAAAATTTGAAAGGCAAACATGTTCAACAGGCTGACCAGGATAAAACGCCCATCGGTGAAGGTCATCAAAGCGTACCAGAGGAAGAAGAAGGCGAAAATCAGGTCGCTGGCGGCAAGGAAAATTGAGCGGAAGGAAGTGTGGAGTTTTTTCTTCATGAGCGGGGATTATACGGGAAAGCGGCGCGGAAAAAGCCCAACAGGGTAAAATAAACGCATTCGCTAAGCCGCCTAACGGTGAAAAACCAGCCCTGACAGGTTTTCGTAGAGATTGAATCAACTAGCGCAAATCTGATTCACAGACTCCCGAAGCGACTCATGTTACGATGAAATCTGAAATCGTTCAACTCACCAATCCCGCGGCGATACCCTTACGGGCGCACGTGAATCGCCTGCTCAATACATGGAAATCCTGCGGATTAAATTTGCTTTTCTCGGCTACTTTTTATGCACAAAACCTATGACATATTGGCGTCTCCACTATCACCTCATCTGGGCGACTTTTGAACGCCAGCCGATTCTAAAGGGTGAACGCGAGAAAATGTTTTATGGCGTTTTGTACAAAAAGGCGAAAGAATTGGGCGTAAAGATTCATGCCGCTGGAAACGCAGACGACCATGTTCACGTGGTTGCGTCCATTCCGCCGAGATTATCGGTAGCGGATTGCGTAAAGCATTTCAAAGGCGCGAGTTCATTCGCCATCAACCACATGCCCGCCAGCGACGGTCAATTCAAATGGCAGGAGGGCTACGGCGCGTTGACGATTGGCGAGCGTTCGCTGGAAGCCGTTATGGCATACGCCGCCAACCAAAAAGAACATCACAAAGAACGGAATTTACTCTCAGTGTATGAGAGAATTGACGAAGAATGAAAACAATCGCGCCGCCTTATCCGTCGCGGATAAATCCGCTCCTCAGCGCCAGACTTCGCCTGCTCAAAACATGCAAATCCTGCGGATTGCAGAGTCCGCTGAAGCGGACTTCCACGCTCTGCGGGGGGGTTATTCCCCGCCGCTGTAAGCGCCGCGCCCTGCCGATGCTCTGCCTGCCCGCCTTGCCCGTCGCGGATGAATCCGCTCCTCAGCGCATCCAAGTCGGTTTAAACCGACTTCCACGCCCTGAGGCGGGGATTTATCCCCCGCCGTTCCACCCCCGCCGATTCCCACCAAAGGAAAACACCCATGCCCCAATCACCCGAACAAATTGCACTGGAACGCATCCGCCAAGCCGCCGACAGCGGAGCCGAATCCCTTGACCTTTCTGGTTTAGGGCTAACTTCCCTGCCGCCTGAAATCGGTCGACTCACCAACCTCGATTCTATGCTCCTGTTCCAAAATAAACTGACCAGTCTGCCGCCCGAAATTAGTCAACTTACCGGATTAACGCATCTTTCACTTTGGGATAATAAACTGTCAAACCTATCGCTTGAAATCGTTCAACTCACCAACCTGACAGAACTTGACCTTTCCAAAAATCAACTGACTAGCCTACCGCCCGAAATCGGTCAACTCGCAAGCCTACAAAACCTTGAACTCTCCGAAAATCAACTGACTAGCCTACCGCCTGAAATCGGTCAACTTACCAACCTGACTAAACTTGACCTTTTTTTCAATCAACTAACGAGCCTGCCGTTTGAACTATGGAAATTGCCTGAACTTAAAAATTTATCCATTTCTGGCAATCCTTTTTCTGAAATTCCTACAGAACTATGGCGGAAAACCGATTTGAAAGAACTTGATATGAGCGGTTTGGGTCTTGCCGCCTTGCCGCCTGAAATCGGTCAACTCACCAACCTGACAGAACTTAATATTTCCTACAATCAACTGACGAGCCTACCGCTTGAAATCATCAGATTACATAAGTTAGGTTATATTAATCTACGGGGAAACCCATTAGAAATTGCCATCCCCGCTAAATGGTTAGAACCTGACAATTGGGGCGGCAGACCCCACACTCAAGAAATCCTCGCGCATTACAAGAGAATCTACGAAGAAGGCGGACGTGAACTGGGCGAAGCGCGTGTCCTCGTGGTGGGCGAAGGCGGCGTGGGCAAGACCTCCATCGTCAAACGGCTGATTGATAACACCTTCGACGACAAAGAAGACACCACCCTGATTGTTGAAAAGCGTCCCCTGCCGCTGGGCGATGTCCGCGCGCAAGTGTGGGATTTCGGCGGGCAGGAACACATGCACGCTACGCACCAATTCTTTTTCTCGGGGCGCAGTTTGTACCTGCTGGTCTTCGATACGCGCGGCAGTCTCGAACAAAATAAAGTGGACTATTGGCTGACGCTCATCAACGCCTACAGCAAAAACGCGTCCGTGATTTTGGTCGGCAACAAATGTGACCAACACGAAATGGACGTCGAAAAACGCACGTTGCTAAACAGATACCCCAACATCTGCGGATTCGTGGGTACATCCGCCCGAACAGGCGAAAACATCGAAAGACTGCGCCACAAAATTCAGGAGGAAGTCCGCGCCATGCCGCAGGTGCGCGTCCTCTTCAGCGCGGACTACCTCGCGGTTAAGGAGGAGATGGAAACCCTCAGCGCGGCGCACATCTCCCACGAGGAATTTGTCCGCGTCTGCGAGCGGCATGGCGTCAACGACGAAAAAGACCAGGACAACTTGCTCGACCTGCTGCACGACCTCGGCACGGTCTTGTACTTCCGCGACGCGGACGGGAATCCGCTGCTGCCCGCGCTCGGCGTCCTCAACCCCAACTGGGTCACGCGCGGCGTGTATCTCATCGTCACCCATCCCGCGCTCAAGGATAAACACAAAGGCAGGCTGACGATGAAACTGCTGCGCGAGATTTTATCCGCGCCCGAATATTCCCGTCACTGCGAAGACATCGCGAAACTGCTCGAACGCTTCGAGTTGTGCTACCGCGCGGATGATTCCTCCTACTGGCTGCCCAGCCTGATGGAAAAAGACGAACCCGCCGCGCTCGGCGACTTCTCATCCGCCATGAAGTTCGAATACTGGCATCCCGAACTGCCCAAGAGCGTCATCGTCCGCTTCATTGTCAAAGCCCACAAAATGATTTTGGATAACAAAGTCTGGCGCTACGGCGCAGTCCTCAAACTGGATGGAAACACCGCGCTTGTCCGCGCCGACGAACATCTCAAGCGCGTCAGCATTTTCATCGCTGGAGAAGAATCCACCCGCCGCGACGCGCTCGCGATTCTCCGCGCCCATTTCGACGACATCCACGCCAGGTTTGCAACTCCACCCCAAGCCTACATCTACCCGCCGCAATGCCCAAGCCTATACTTGCCATTTGAAAAAATGAAGAGGCTATTAAAAACAGGCACGACAACAATCCCCGATGAATGTAACAATAAGCCCATCACCATCAACCTGCGCGAACTGCTGGACGGATTCGTCACTCCGCAAGAGCGCCGCAAGGACGAAGAACGCGAAGAAAAGGAATTTGGTCGCAGAGGCAATATTCACGTACACATCGGCGATATGCATGGCAGTTCGCTAACCATCGGCGACAACAACGCCACCAGCGTGAGCGTGCAAAATAGTTTCAACGCCCTTCCCGCCGAAATCCAAATCGCGCTGGCGGAATTGCTCCGCAAGGCGGAGGAGACCCTGTCCCAAGTGCAAGACCCCGACGATAAGGAAATTTTGCAAAGCGCATTGGATAAACTAAAAACCTCCAAGCCCAACAAAAAATGGTATTCCGTCAGCGTTGAAGGACTCATCCAAGCCGCAAAGAACTTGAATGAATTAGGAACGCCTGTCATTGACTTGGCGGGAAAGATTTTGAATCTGCTCAGTCCCCTGCCGTAAATCAAAAGACCTCGAAGATTCCGCGAAGCGAACCTCCGAGGTCTGATTACTGACCGTTGATTACTTGCTTACTTTCAGCAACCCCACCTTGACCTTCTCTCCCTCAAACTCATCTTCCACGACAGAAGCGTTCGCGGGCGGAGCGGAAAAAGTCAGGCTGACGGCGAGCGTCTCGGCTTTGACGTAATCCGCATGGGTCTCGATGGCGGACTTCAAGCCTGCGCTGGCTTCGACGAACAACTCGATGCGGTCGGCGACGTCCAGGTCGGCGGTCTTACGCAAGTCCTGGGCGCGGCGCAGGAACTCGCGCGCCAAGCCTTCGGAGACCAGTTCGGGCGTCAGGTCGGTGACGAGGGCGGCGACGTACGCGCCTTCCTCCGCCACGGCAAAGCCAGCCTTCGCCTGCGCCTTCACTTCCACTTCATCTGAGAGGATTTGGAAGGTCTCGCCGCCAGCGGTGACTTCCAGCGGCTTGCCAGAGGTCAAGGTCTGCGCCACGGTCTCTGGATTCATGGCAAGGATTGCCTTCTGAATCGCGGGAAACTTGTTGCCGTACTTCTGTCCCAACTGCTTGGGCAGCGGCTTGACGGCATGAGAGACGGCTTCGGTTGCAGCGTCCAACAAACGGACTTTCTTTACGTTTAATTCGTCGGCGACAACATCCGCATTTTTCATCAAAGCGGCGCGTTCAAAGTTATTGCCCACCGAAAATGCGGCTTCGGCAAGGGGCTGACGCACCTTGCGATTCGCCTTCTGGCGCGCCGAATGTCCGAGCGAAACGAGTTTCATCACCAGCGCCATTTCGCGGTTGAGCGACTCGTCAATGAATTCTTCCATAACCTGGGGCCAGGCGGCGAGGTGGACCGACTCGGGCGCGGTCTCATCCACCGAGCGCACCAGATTCTGATATAGTTCTTCAGCCATAAACGGCATGGCAGGCGCAATCAATTTGGCAATCGTCGTCAATGCGGCGTAGAGCGTCGAATACGCGGATTGTTTATCCGCGCTGGAGTCGTTCTTCCAGAACCGGCGGCGCGAACGGCGCACATACCACGTGGAAAGCGTTTCAACGAATTTCTCGACAGGGCGGGTGGCGTTGGTCACATCGTATTCTTCATAGGCTTGGGTCACATCGCGGACGAGGACATTGAGCTCGGAAAGCAGCCAGCGGTCCAGGTCGTTTGTGGCGGCGGTGACGGTAAGTGCCTGAGGCTTGTCGAGGTTGGCGTAAGTCACAAAGAACGAGTAGACGTTCCACAAAGTCAGCGTAAAACTGCGAATCACGTCGCCCACCAGTTCGGAGGAAAAACGCCGCTCCTGTCCGGGCGGGGTCGCGGTGTATAGATACCAGCGCAGAGCGTCCGCGCCGTGAGCGTTGATGACATCCCACGGCTGAACAATGTTGCCCAGCGATTTGGACATCTTGCGTCCCTGCGCGTCCTGAATGTGCCCAAGGCAGATGACGTTTTTGAACGCAACCTGGTCGTTAAGCAGGGTCGAGATGGCGTGCAGCGAATAGAACCAGCCGCGGGTTTGGTCCACCGCTTCGCAAATATAATCGGCTGGATACTGCGCCTTGAATTTTTCCTGATTTTCAAACGGGTAATGCCATTGAGCGTAAGGCATCGCGCCGGAATCGAACCATACGTCAATCAGGTCTTTGACGCGGGTCATTCGTCCGCCGCACTTTTCGCATTTCCAATGGATATTGTCCACGTGCGGGCGATGCAAATCCAAGCCGCTCAAATCGCGCCCCGCCTTCTCCGATAATTCGCTCACCGAGCCGACGCATTCGCGCTCATGACAATCGTCGCACTCCCACACGGGCAGCGGCGTTCCCCAGTAACGCTCGCGGCTGAGCGACCAATCAATGTTGTTCTCCAGCCAGTTGCCAAAACGCCCATTTTTGATGTGGTCGGGGACCCAGTGGATGGTCTTGTTTAACTCCACCAGGCGGTCGCGTTTGGCGCTCGTGCGGATATACCAAGACTCGCGGGCGTAATACAAAAGCGGGGTAGAACAGCGCCAGCAGAAGGGATATGTATGGGTGTATTTTTCAGAGCGATACATCAACCCGCGCGATTCGAGGTCTTTAATGATTTGCGGGTCGGCGTCTTTGACGAAAACTCCGCGCCAGGGCGTGACTTCGGGAATAAACGCGCCGTCCGGCTGCACCGTAAGCAAAATCGGCAGATTGTATTCCCGCCCCGATTCCATGTCTTCCGCGCCGAAAGCGGGCGCAGTGTGAACCAAGCCCGTGCCGTCTTCGGTGGTGACGTAATCTTCGAGGATAACGTAATAGGCGGGCTTGTCCACAGGCAGGAAAGTGTAAAGCGGCTGGTATTTCATGCCCTTCAACTTCTTGCCTTTGAAGGTGTCCACCACTTTGACTTCTTCTCCCCGAAAGACTTTCTCCACCAAATTCCTGGCGAGGATAAGTTTTTCCTTTGCGCCTTCGTTATCGCGCTCGACCACCGCGTAGTCCACATCGGGATGCGCGGCGACAGCCACGTTGGACGGCAAGGTCCAGGGCGTGGTCGTCCACACAAGAAGGGAAGTGTCGGGCTTGTCCGCCAGCGGGAAACGGACGAAAACCGACGGGTCGGTCGCTTCGTCGTACCCCAGAGCGACTTCATGGTCGGAGAGCGGCGTGCCGCAGCGCGGGCAATATGGGACAATCTTATAGCCTTTGAAAAGCAAGTCCTTTTCCCATAGGCTTTTGAGAATCCACCAAACCGTTTCAATATACTCATTCTCGTAGGTCACATACGCGGTTTCGAGGTCAACCCAAAAAGCGATACGGTCGGTGAGTTTCTCCCACTCCTGGATGTAAGTGAAGACCGACTTGCGGCACAACTCGTTGAATTTATCTACGCCATAATCTTCGATTTGCTGCTTATTCGTAAAGCCCAGCTGCTTCTCGACTTCGATTTCGACGGGCAAGCCGTGCGTATCCCAACCGCCGCGGCGCGAGACATGGTAGCCGCGCATGATTTTGTAGCGCGGAAACATATCCTTGAACGCGCGCGCCAGAACATGATGAACGCCGGGTTTGCCGTTGGCGGTGGGCGGTCCCTCGTAAAAAACATACTCCGGCTTGCCTTGACGCTGCTCGACGGTTTTCTTGAAAATCTCCCGCTTTGTCCAGAATTTGAGGATTTTCTCTTCCATCGCGACAACATCGAGTTTTGGATTGACTGCTTTGAACATTCTCGCTCCTTGTTATGTCATTGCGAGTAAGGCGTTTTTCCCGACAAAGCAATCTCCTAAACAATCGGGGATTGCTTCGGGCAAAAGAGCGTCGCCCTCGCAACATTTGCGCCAGCGCGCAAGCGCAGGCGTGACATTGGAAATTAAAAATAAAAGCTCTCATCTCACACAGAGACGAGAGCGCTGCTCACGCGGTACCACTCTGCTTCCTGTCAAAAAGACAAGGCGCTTATTGGACGACTGTCATCATCCTGTCCTGATAACGGGGGACAACTTCGGCTCGCTTACTTTCACTGGCTGTCGGCGATTGGCTTCGACCTGTGATTTCTGTTCGCGGCTCCGGGAGGATTTTCCGTTTGCGTCGTTGACCCGCTTTCCACCAAACCGCAGGCTCTCTGACAACTCTTCAAACGTACTCGTTCCCATCTCTGCTTTTGACCGCCGAATTATACACAGGAGAAAGGCAAACGGCAAGGCTGCGGCTTGGCGATTGCCCGCATTTTTTATTCCGCGTTTCGAGGCGTGACTTCCGTCTGAATTAGACGGCGGAATAAGAGGAGAAATCGCCAGCGCGGTTTCCAGAGTTTCAAGGCAATGCGAACCCGCTTCATCTCACCGCGTTTCGAGTACAATCATGCGCATGAAACGCGTTGTTCTTTTTCTGCTTTTCCTGCTGACCGCTTGCTCGAACGAGCCTCGCCCTGCCGCGACAGTGGAACTCGGCAATCTTCAACCGCTGCCCGCTCCAACCCTGGATGTGACTCCGCTGCATCTGGCGGTGGCGGCGGTCATTTCTCCGCAAGGTACGGTGGAATCCTACGCAGGTTTCGCCGATTATCTTGCGGAGAAACTCAATCGTCCGGTTGAACTCGTTCAGCGCCGCACCTATATGGAAGTCAACGACCTGATAGAACAAGGCGGGGTGGACCTGGCGTTCGTCTGCACCAGCGCCTATATCGTTGGCTATGAAGATTTCGGCATGGAACTGCTCGCTGCGCCGCAGGTAAACGGCGAGACGGTCTATCACGCTTACCTCATCGCGCCGGTCAACAGTCAGGCGCGGGATATGGCTGACCTGAAGGGCAAAGTCTTCGCCTTCACCGACCCCATCTCGCTGACCGGGCGCGCCTACCCTACCGCGCTTGTTCAGCAACTGGGCGTCACGCCCGAGACCTTCTTCAGCCGCACCTTTTTTACCTACAGCCACGACGAAGCTATTTACGCCGTCGCTAACGGGCTGGCGGACGGCGCCAGCGTGGACAGCCTGGTATTCGAATACGCCCTTTCCCGCGACCCCTCCCTGTCTAAAAAAGTGAAAGTGATTCATCAATCGCCGCCCTTTGGCATCCCGCCGGTGGTGGTTAACCCAAACTTGCGTCCGCAAGTCAAGGCAAATTTGCAGGCGCTCCTTCTGGAAATGGAAAAAGACCCCGCCGGTCAAACCGCCCTCAGCGCTATTGGCGTGGAACGCTTTGTCACAATTGACGATTCCGCCTACGCGCCCGCCCGTTCGCTGATTGAGGGAGCGATGTTGCCGGGTTTGCCATGAGCGAACGCTTGCGTCTCCTGTCTGCGCGGATTTGGCGGTTCGTTTCGGCGGTCAGCGTTCGCGTCAAAATTTTAGGCATGGCGCTGGGGTTGGCGCTGTTGCTTGGCGGCGGAATCCTGTGGCAGGTGCGCGCCGCGCTCGCCCATACGCTTCAAACGCAAGCCGAAAGCGAAAGCGTCACGCTGGGACGCGACCTGGCTGCCCGCGCCGCCGACCCCATTCTGCTGAACGACCTGGTTGGCTTACAAAAATTGTTGAATGAAACGCTGGAGAACAACTCGGATTTACGCTACGCTTTCATAACGGATAAATATGGTCAGGTGTTAGTTCACACCTTTGGGAAGGGATTCCCGCTGGCTTTACTGGACGTCAACAACGCCAACGCCGATGAACATCATCGCACTACCGTCTTGCAAACCGAGGAAGGACTGGTATGGGATACCGCCGTCCCAATCCTTGAGGGACGGGCCGGGGTTATTCGCGTTGGCATATCAGACGCCAACCTGCGCGCTTCCATCGCCGCCGTCAGCGCTCAAATTCTTTTGATGATGGCGCTGGTCTCGGCGGCAGGCGTGTTAGGAGCCGCGCTGTTGACTTTCATTCTCACCCGTCCGCTGCAGGAACTGGTGGAAGCGACGCGCCGGGTAGCGCAGGGCGATTTTTCCCCCCGCGTGCCGCGCTGGGCAGACGATGAAATCGGCGACTTGGCGGAAGCGTTCAACGCCATGACCGCCGAACTGGCGCGCGCCGACGAATTGCGCCGCGAACGAGAACACTTGCGCCGCCAATTGCTCGAAAAAGTCATCGCCACCCAGGAAGACGAGCGCCGCCGCATTGCCCGCGAGCTGCATGATAGCGCCTCCCAAAATCTCACTTCGCTCATGGTTGGCTTGAAAAATATTGAGACCATCTGCGATAATCCGCGCCTGCGCGCCACCGTGGACGAATTGCGCGGCGTGGCGTCGCAAACGCTGGATGAAGTTCACGAAATTTCGGCTCGCCTGCGCCCACGCATTCTCGACGACCTGGGACTTTCCGCCGCGCTGGAACGCCTGACCCGAGAATGGCAGGCGCGTTACAAAATTCCCGTGGACTTGCTGATTCATATCGGCGCGGAACGGCTGCCGGGAGAAATTGAAACCGCCATTTACCGCATCGTACAAGAATCGCTAACCAACGCCGCCCGCTATGCCGAAGCGCGTTCGGTCTCGGTGTTGGTGGAACGGCGCGGCGGCGAAATTGTCGCCGTGGTGGAGGATGACGGTCAGGGCTTCAATTTATCCCAAACGATTGGCGACCATCGCCTGGGACTGGTCGGAATGCGCGAACGCGCCGAATTGCTGGGCGGGCAGTTGACCATCGAAAGCGCGCCTGGACAGGGCGTTGGCATTCATGTTCAAATCCCCCTAACGCGAGCGACCCCATGACCACAATTTTGCTGGCAGACGACCACTCCGTCTTACGCTCCGGGCTGAAACTACTGTTGGAAAGTCAGCCCGATTTTCGGGTAATTGGAGAAGCCTCCAGCGGGCTGGAAACCCTGGAACTGGCGGGCAGGCTTCAACCCGATTTGATTCTGCTCGACCTTTCGATGCCCGGACTGGGCGGGCTGGACGCGCTCCCGGCGTTGAACAAAACCTGTCCGTCGGCGAAAATCCTGGTTCTCACCATGCACGATGACCCACAATACCTGCGCGCCGCCCTCAAAAACGGCGCGGCGGGGTATGTCCTTAAAAAAGCCGCCGACGCCGAGTTGATTTCCGCTATTCGCGCCGTGCTGCGCGGCGAAATGTACGTTCACCCCTCGCTCACCCGCACCCTGCTCGACGAAATGCTTCCCAAACCCCAAACCGCCCCCGACGCCTGGGAGACCCTCAGCGAGCGCGAGCGCGAGGCGCTGCGCCTGGTGGCGCTGGGATACACCAGCGCTGAAATTGCCGAGCGCCTGAGCCTGAGCGCAAAAACGGTCGAAACCTACCGCGCGCGCGGCATGGAAAAACTCGGTCTGCCCAACCGCGCCGCCCTGGTGCGCTTTGCCCTGCAAAAGGGGATTTTGGGGGAGTAGAGCAGGCTCTTATGCTCTGAGGATGTCATTACGCCAAAAGCATCGCAGCCATCTCCTTGCAGGCAGGAAGACCGCAATTAAAATCGCGGCGGCGAGAATCATCGAGAGGATGAACTTGTTTTCGAAGGTTTTGCTGGGATGAGGGTTCATGCTTGCTCCTTGGCGTTCCCATCAACCTGATTTCGACCATTAAAAGTAATCTCCTTTTAGACTTCCGAAATCTTGAAGACTTCGGAAGTCTGGCGATGGTTTTATCGCTCAATCAGAGATGCCCTTCGCCCAGTTCGGGGAAGATGAAGAAACTGTGGCCGGCTTTCTTCTCCGCGCCGAGATACTTCAGGGCGAGTTTGCCCATGCGGTAGCCCAGCGGCATAAAGGGACATGCGTGGGCGTGAAATTCAAACGCCCATTCGGGAGGATATGTTGTGCGGTCATGGAAAATCTCCTTTTCGCCAGCGTAGCGCAAGTCTGCGACTTGCGACGCAAATCAGGGATTTGCGTTACAGCAAATCGAAAATCATTTTCGCGGAAATCAACCAGAGCCGCGCGCCGCCATCAGCGCGGTGGGCGCGGCTTCCGCCAACGGCACGCCGAGGTAGTAGAATAGCGGCGCGAACAGGAACGCCGCGCCAACGCCCGCCATTGCCAGCAGACCAGAGAAGACGAAGACCAGAACCGCGCTAATGATGTAGACGGCGGGGGACATTTCCGCCTCACATAATCCAGTTGAACAGATAACCGGTGATGATAATCGCCACGCCAATCACGCCGATAAAGACCGCAATCAGTTGCGGTTTTAGCACGCGGCGCAGGATGATGGCTTCGGGCAGGCTCAAGCCGACCACCGACATCATAAACGCCAGTACCGTTCCAAGCGAAGCGCCCTTTTCCATCAGCGCGGAGACAATCGGAATGACGCCCGCCGCATTGGAATACAGCGGAATGCCGAGCAGAACCGCCGCAGGCACGCTCCACCAGGCTTGCTTGCCCATGATGCTGGAAAGCGCGCTTTCGGGAACGTAGCCGTGAATGCCCGCGCCAACGGCGATGCCCACAACCACATACAACCAAACCTTGCCGACGATTTCCTTGACCGATTCCCACGAACGTTCGACGCGCTCCTGAAAGGTCAATTTTTCAACAACGCCTTCGCCCTGGCTTTTGATTTGCCAAACGAAGTCTTCGACATAGCGTTCCAGTTTGAGCCGCCCGATGACGACCCCCGCCAGGATGGCAATGACCAGCCCGGAGGCGATATACAACCCCGCCACCTTCCAACCGAACAAGCCGAAGAGCATGACAACCGCCACTTCATTGATGGTTGGCGCGGCAATCAGAAAGGAAAAGGTCACGCCCAGCGGAATGCCGCTTTCCACAAAGCCGATAAAGAGCGGCACGGCGGAGCAGGAACAAAACGGGGTGACAATGCCAAGCAGCGCCGCCAGCACGTTGCCCACGCCTTCGCGTTTGCCGCCCAGCATGGCGCGGGTCTGTTCGGGGCTGAAAAAGGTGCGCAGGAGCGAGATGAGAAAAATCATGCCGCCCAACAACAGGATAATCTTTGGCACATCGTAGAAAAAGAAAGCCAGCGATTCGCCCAAGCGAGAACCTTGTGGCAGCGCCAGCAGAGTGTATGCAATCCAGTTTGCCAGCGGCTGAATCGTGTTGTAGGCAAGCAGCCACAGCGCGGCGGCGAGACTCAACAGTCCAATCAGCCGCCAGGGGATTTCGGGTTTGGTTTGCAGGGAGAGGGAGTCGTCCATGATGGGATTTCCTTTGTATTCAAGTTTTTGAATGAAATTTACCGTAAAAAAACGCTGTTGAGCAAATCTCTGACTTGCGTTTTTTTGGGTTTGGACAAGTCAGAGACTTGTCCTACGGGCGCAGCGGGTTTGCACAAGTCGGAGACTTGCGCTACTGCAGCATCTCCAGCAGGCGCTGGTCGTTGGGGATGATTCCCGCCGAGACCAATTTGCCATCCACCACCAGACCGGGCGTGGAGAGGATGTTCCACTTCATGATTTCGGCGTAGTCGGTGACTTTTTCAATTTCCAGTTGCAGGTTGTGTTTGTCGGCGAGGTTGCGGACGTTTTGCTCCAGCCGTTTGCAGTTGGCGCAGCCGCTTCCGAGAATTTTGACGTTTTTCATGGTGAGATACCTTTCTAAATATGAATTTATCGAACCGATAATTCGGCGGGGGCGATGAGCGCTTTCCCGCTGTCGTTTTTGCAATTGGGGCAGTCGCAGGTCAGGGGCAGATTTATCGGGTTGATGGTCGGCTTGCCTGCCATCTGCCGCGCCGCGTCCAGCACGTTGTAAATCTCCGGGCGGATGACGCGGTAGTAGTTGTTCCAGCCTTCGCGGCGGTCTTGCACAATCCCCGCATCGCGCAGCGCCATCAACTGCTGCGAGATGTACGCCTGCCGTAAGCCTAAAATGGCTTCCATGTGGCAAACGCACTGCTCGCCGTCGCGCAAAATGTCCAGAATGGCGAGGCGGGTGGGGTGAGTCAACGCCTTGAGGAGTTTGATTTCGCTTTCGTCTGTGTCCATTGCGCGTCCTTTACATTCATATTTCTGAATAAGATTGTACGCCCGTATGCGGCGTTTGTAAGGGGTTGAATGTCATGATTATAGCATAATATTCATCTTTTTGAATAAGATTTTTGAAAAAAGAAGCCGTCCTGAAGGTTTTAGAACCTTCGGGACGGTTTTTCACGAGAACCCCTCCGCCAGCAGGGACTGGAACAACCCCTCCGCCTGCCGCTCCGCCCCCGCCATGCGCCGCCGCAAACCTTCGACCCGCGCCGCGGCGCGCGCAAAATCAAGTGCAAAAAGAGCAGTTCGCTCTTGGTGGTGTCGTTGGGCAGGTCGGGGTGAATCGTGCCTTTGTCCACCGCGCCTTTGACGGGCGGGTTCATCAAAATCACGTCGTACTCGCCCGTGTCGTTGAAGTCCTTCGAGAGCGTATCGCCGTAAAAGAACTGCGGCTGCTGAATGCCGTCCCGCAAGGGGATGATATGCAGCATCAGGTCCATTGAGCCGATGCGCAGCATGGTCATGCCCGAGTCGTTGTCGAATCCGCGCAGGTACTTTTTGCCCTGCATGAACTTGCGCTCGTCGGGCGTGAGCAGGTCGCCGATGAGATGATGCGGCAGCCCGTCCGCGTCATATTCCAGGATGCCTGGCGATGTGGCTTTCTCCAGAATGTGCTGATGCGCGTTGATGAGAAATCCGCCCGTGCCAGCCGCCAGGTCGCCGACACCTGCACTTGCGCCAGGTGCAAGTGTGCGTTCCTTCGGCTTGGGGTCGAGCATCTGCGCCATCCCACTCGCTGCGCTTCGGGGACGATGTCATGCGGATGATGTGACGCGGCGTGCGGAACTGTCCATTGCGCCCAGCGATGCTCAAATGGCTGAGCAGGTACTCGTACAGGTCGCCCTGCACGTCCTGATTCTGCTGGCTGATTTCCATCTGGTCAATCAGGTTCACCGCCTCCACCAGCAGGCTGGGCTTGTTGATTTTGCACTCCGCCCCGCG
>JAIWOB010000044.1 GCA_020217065.1 Chloroflexota bacterium
ACCAGAATTCCTTTTTCCCGTCTTCGCCGCGCGCCTCCTTGTAGAAGCCGACTTTGGTTTTGTTCCCCAGCCACTTGCGTTCGAGCAGGGTATCCATCAGTTTGCGCGGCTTTTCGGCGGCGAGATATTTTTGACCGAGTTTGTCATGCGGAATCAGCGGCGCGAGATTTTTGCCGACGTGGTCCCAAACGTCCACGCCAACCAAGTCAATCAAACGGAAAGTCGCCGTCTTCGGACGACCCATGAGCGGACCCGTGAGCGAGTCCACTTCGTCCACCGTGTAATCGTTGTTGAGGATGAAATCCAGCGCAAAGGCTCCCGTCCCAAACGCCACGCGATTGCCGATGAAGTTGGGCGTGTCCTTGCAAAGCACAATCCCCTTGCCCAGCGTAAATTCGCCAAAGCGGACGAAGAACTCGGTCACTTCCTTCGAGGTGTCCGCAGTCGGGATGATTTCCAGAAGTTTCAAATAGCGCGGCGGATTGAAAAAGTGCGTGCCGAGGAAATGCTGTTTGAAGCCCTTGCTGCGACCTTCGGCAATGTCCTTGACGGGAATGCCCGAAGTATTCGTGGATACAATCGCGGTCGGCTTGCGGACTTCGTCAATGCGCGCCATCAAATCCCGCTTGATTTTCAGGTTCTCGATAATGGCTTCGCAAATCCAGTCCGCTTCGGCGACCGCGCCAAAATCATCTTCGAGGTTTCCCAACTTGACCAGCGTCTTCAAATTGTCGCCCATCAAGTTGGCGGGCTTGGCTTTCAGACAGCGGTCCCAGCCTTCCTTCACAATTTTATTTTTGTCATCCGAATCTGTGGGGACAATATCGAGCAAAACGACAGGGATGCCGACATTCGCCAGATGAGCCGCAATCGCCGCGCCCATAGTCCCAGAACCGATGACAACTGCTTTGTGTATGTGATAGTTCATGGTTACTCCTTTTGGGGTAAGTGGTAAATAGTAATTGGTAATTAACTACCGAGGAAGGCAAGGTCTTCTTCTGAAAATAAAGCTTCGGATGAGTCGGTGATGTATTCTGGCGTGGATTCTCGAATGGCAGATTTCTTTTGGTCAGCGCGGACAGTTTTCAAGCCGCTGGTAAAAGAATTCAATTGGCGGGCTAACGCGGTCAAGCCTTCGATGTATTCCTGAACTTCGCCTTGATTCATCAAGCCGCGTTCCTTGATTCGATTAAGCCAATACTTGGTTTCAAATAGACTTCCGCGTGAGTAATATAAAAATTGAAGTTTCTCTCCAAAGTTATATCTTCCAACTGATTCTGCAATGTTTGCGCCAATCGAATCCGCAGAGCGTGTGATTTGCTTGCCGACAACATCCTTTGCGAAGTCATCCCACTGGGTAACCCGTTTCCAGATAGAATCCGCAACCGCCTCAGCCGCTTTCAACACCTGCAAATCCTCAAACGTCGCCACAGTACACTCCAATTACTATTTACCAATCACCAATTACCTTAGCTCTTTTCCGCTATACCCCAAAATCTGCCGCGCCACCACGAGGCGGTTGATTTGACCCGTACCTTCGTAGATGTCGGTAATCTTGGCGTCGCGGAACCACTTCTCCAGCAGGAACTCGCGGCTATAGCCGAGCGGTCCCATGATTTCAACGGCTTTCTGGGTAATCTTCGTCACCACATCGCCGGCGCGGACTTTGCTCATCGAAGACTCCAACGCATTGGGCTTCTTGTTGTCCGCCATCCAGACCGCCTTCAAGACCATCAGCCACGCCGAGCGCAGTTGAATCTCCATGTCAATGACTTCTTTTTCAACGGCGGTCAACTTGTTGCGCGGAAGCCCATAGCGGATTTCGACTCCGCCTTCGGCGAGTTTCTCCTTGAGGAATTCAAGCGCGGCTCGCGCCACGCCGATGCCCGACGCGGCGACGAGAGGGCGGGTGGCGTCGAAGGTAGCCATTGCGCCCTTGAAGCCGGTGGTGGTTTTCTCAACCGTCGGACTGCCGAGGATGTTCTCAAAAGGCACGCGGACATCCACCAGCGAGATGGTCGCCGTATCGCTAGCGCGGATGCCGAGTTTACGCTCCAAGCCGACGACTTTCACGCCAGGCGTGCCCGCCTCGACAACGAAGGCTCTCATGCCCGCGCGTCCCGCCGTCGGGTCAATGTTTGCCCAGACGACGATGAAGCCCTTGCCAAACTGCTCGCGGGGATTGAAGGACTTCTCGCCCGCCGTGACGAAAATCTTCTCGCCGTTGATGACCCACTCGTTGGCGGCTTCGTCCAAAACGGCGCGGGTGCGGATGGCGGAAGTGTCGGAACCTGCGCCCGCTTCGGTCATGCACATGGCGGCGAAGGTCGGCTTCTCTTCGTTGAAACGCGCCAGGAATTTTGCGCGCTGTTCGGGCGTGCCAGCCGCCTGCACCGCCGCCGCGCCAAGTCCGCCGCCAGGGGTGACGAGATAAAAGCCCACGTCGCCCCACGAGAGCATCTCGATTTGCGCCGCCAGATTTTGATAAGCAATCGGCGGACGCTTTTCCTTTTTCTCGTCGCCTTCCTTTGGCTTTTCCTCTTTGGGCGCAAGGCTCCCGCCGCCGATGGAGCGCATGGCGTTGTGCATAAACTCGATATATCCAAAGGGAATTTCATGTTCGTTCTCGTCCATTTCGCGCGACTGCGGACGCATCATATTCTCGGCGACAGTCTTCAACACAAACTGGGTTTGCGCAATGGGTTTCGGGGTTTCGAATTCGATGGTCATGGGTTATCTCCTGTTCAATATGTCATTGCGAGGAGGGGGTTCTTCCCGACGAAGCAATCTCCGTGTGAGTTGGGGATTGCTTCGGGCTAACGCCCTCGCAATGACATCACACAATCGCCAGTCCCGTCAGCATGGCAAAGCCGCGCCCGTTGCGCATCCATAGTTCGACGGGGTGTTCGCGGATGTAGCCATGTCCGCCAAGGATTTGGACGCCGCGGTCAGTGACCATCATCGCCATGTCCGCCGCGCCTGTGAAGGCGAGATAGGCGGCTTGGGCGGCGTCTTCCTTGCCTGTGTCCAACTTCCAGGCGGCTTCCCAGGTCAGCAGACGCATGGCTTCGATTTCGATAGCCATCTCCGCCAGCATGAAGGCGATGGCTTGCTTTTGGGCAATCTTCACGCCGAAGGCTTCGCGCTCTTTGGCGTAGTTGGTCGCATATTCAAGGGAGGCTTTCGCCACGCCGACGGCGGCTGAGGCGGAGGCAATGCGCATCGAAGCCAGAATCAACTCGAAGTCATGACCCGCTTCGCCGCCAAGCCGCTTCGCGGCGGGGACTTTCACTCCATCCAGCTTGACTCGGTACATCGGCAGGGCGTTCAATCCCATCAACTTCTCGCGCTCATCCGCAACGGATAACCCCGCTGCGCCTTTGGGGACGATGAAGCCTTGTGTCTTGCCGTCCAGGCTGGCGTACACAATCATGGCTTCGGCGTCTTTGGCAAACGGCACAAAGGCTTTTTCGCCGCTGAGGACGTAGTCGCCGCCGTCGGCTGTGGCGGTTGTTTTGAGCGCGGTCGGGTCGAAGTCGAAAACGTATTCAATCAGCGCGGCGGTGTAGGGCGTCCAATCGCCTTCGATGACTTTGGGCAGGTATTCCTGTTTTTGCTCTTCGCTGCCGCCGAGCAAAATGGGCATGGCAAACAGCGACGGAGTCAGCACCGCCAACGCGCCTGCGAGGTCGCCGAAGGCGAATTCTTCCATCGCCAGCGCGCCCGTCACGGCGGAGCGGTCGCCAAAGCCGCCGTAGGCTTCGGGGATGGAGGCTTGCAAAAAGCCGAGTTCCCAGCCCTTGCTAATGAGCTTCTTCGGCAGTTCGCGGCTTTCTTCCGCATCATGCGCGGCGGGACGCAAATCGTTCTGCGCGTACTTCCCCACCGCATCCACCAACATTTGCTGTTCTTCGTTTGGTTCAAATGAATACATATTCTCTCTCCTTTTAGACGACGGACGACGGACGACAGACCATAGTCAACGGTCAATCGTCCGTCGTCGGGATTTCATTTCAACAATCCATGAAACAACAAATCGGCATATTCATTTGCAATTTCATCCATAGATTTTCCTCCGTCTGGTCGGTACCAGGTCAGGGTCCAGTTCATCACCCCCATCAACGCGCGGACTGCCATCCCCGAATCGGAGCAGGCAAATATTCCCGCCGCCACGCCTTCGTCAATCGTGTCGCGCCAGAGCTTCTCAAATTTATCGCGCTGCGGAACATGACGGGCGTGGGACTTTTTATCCAGCGAACGATGCTCGAACAACAGCACCGAGGTCAGGTCGGCGTTATCCGCCAGCGCGGACAGATAAGCGCGAATCATTTGTCTGAGTTTTTGGTCTGCGGGGATGGGCTGGGAGGTGATGGCGGCAATGTGGTCGGTCAGCAAGCCGAGGGCGCGTTCCAACAGTTCAAGCAGGATTTCCTGTTTGGAGGCGACATGGTGATACAGGCTCGCCTTTTGCAAATTAACCGCCTCCGCAATGGCGGACATAGACGCGCCGTGAAATCCCCTCTTGCGAAACACTTGCGCGGCGGCGTCGAGGATATCGTCTCGCGTCATCGTCTCTCCTTCCCTACCGAACGGTAGGTAGGGAGAGTTTACTACTTCTCCCCGCAAGCGTCAAGCCACAAAAGCCCGCCTCGAATCCGAAGCGGGCTTTTGCGGAATTTACTCCCTAAAGTTCATCCCCTTCGTCCACGTGATACGGCACGTTGATGATGACGATTCCACGCTGGCGTTTCAACTGGCTGCGAAGCAGGTCCGCCGTGTTCATATGAAGCGCCCCAGCCAGGCGGCTTTCCGCCACAAACTCAGGCACAACAATGGTGATGGTTTCGCCGTGCTGACGGCGCTGCAAGACTTCAGAGATGTATTCCAGCAAGGGTTCGAGGAAAAGGCGGTAGGGAGAATCGAGCATCACCAGGCGCACGCCCTGCCCCCACGTTTCCCACTTTTGGCGGACTTTTTCCGCGTCGGCAGGCTCGATGGCGACATGCACCGCCGTGACATCGTCCGATAACATGCGGGCATAGCGCAGCGCCGCCAGCGTCCCCTGATGCACCCCGCTGACAGGCATAATCACCCGATGACGGGTGGCGTGCGGCGGAATGACGCCCGCGTTTTCAAGGGAAAGCCTTTTGGCGAGATTCCTGTAGTGGCGGTGAATCATCCAAAACCCGGCGACCAAAGACGGAATCAGAATCAGCACTATCCATGCGCCGTCGTGGAATTTGGTGACGGCAAAGACCATCATCACCACCGAAGTGCAAAGCGCGCCAAAACCGTTGATGAGCATTTTTAGCCGCCAGTCCTTTACAAAGCGCAGCGTCGAACCGCGTTCCTGTTTTTCCTCACCGGGCTTCAATTTGCCAATCTTATGCCATCGCAGCGCCATGCCGCCCTGCGAAAGTGAAAACGACAAGAATACGCCGATGGCATACAGCGGAATCAGGCGCGTGACGCTTGCCTTGAAAATAATCAGGATGATGGAGGCAATTGCCGCAAGCGTCACAATCCCGCGCGAGAAGACCAGACGGCTGCCGCGAGAGGTCAATTGACGGGGAAGGAAACCGTCTTTGGCGACCAGCGCCCCAAGGCGGGGAAAATCGGCGAACGCCGTATTCGCCGCCATGATGAGGATGACGGTGGTGGCGGTAATCAACATGAGATAGAAAACGCCGCGCCCATCGAAGGCTGTCCGCGCCAGCTGGGAGATGACCGTTTCGCTCTCTGAAGGAACCGCGCCGATTTCCCTTGCAAGATAGGAAATGCCCAGGAAGAAGGAACTGAGAATGACCGCCATCCAAATCAAAGTGATACCCGCGTTTTTACTGCGCGGCTCTTTGAAGGCGGTAATGCCGTTGGAGATGGCTTCGATGCCGGTCAAGGCGGCGGTCCCGCTCGAAAAGGCATGGAGCAGCAGGAAGGGCGTAATTGCCGTAACGACATGCGTCGTCTCCAGGGGCGGGGGATTAATGACCGTCCCAAGCGAGTTCGTCACAAATACGCGGTACAACCCAATGCCGACGGTGACGAACATCATCAGGACGAAGAAATAGGTTGGGATGGCGAACGCCGTCCCCGATTCTTTGACGCCGCGCAAGTTCATCATCATAATGAACAAAATGAAAACGACCGAAAGAATCACGCGGTAGTCATACAATGCAGGGAAAGCGGAAACAATCTGCGCCACGCCCGAAGCGATGGACACCGAAACCGTCAGGATGTAATCGGTGAGCAGAGCCGCGCCCGCAATCAGCGCGGGGAATTCGCCGAGGTTGTCGCGGGCGACGATGTACGCGCCGCCGCCGTCGGGGTAGGCATGGATGGTCTGTTCATACGACGCCGCCACAATCGCAAGCAGAACGACGATGGCAATCGAAATGGGAAAGACCATCCCGAAAGCCGCCGCGCCAGCCGCCGCCAGGATGACCAGAATTTCCTGCGTGGCATACGCCGTAGATGAAAGCGCGTCTGAGGCAAAGACCGCCAGCCCGACGACCTTGCCGATGGTCTGGTGCGAGGCGTCGGCGGTGGAAAGCGGGCGGCCAAGAAGCCAGGATTGCAGCGTGCGCGGCGGCTTGTATCCCGCCATCCGCTCGATGATGGAAGTATGCGTATTATCTTTTGCGTTAATCATAGACGTCGGTAATCTGCGTTATCCAAACAGACTGCTCCAACCCCATAAGGAGCCTGTTTCGACAAAAATGGAAAGATAAAGTAAAACCGTGCGCGCCCAATCGCCTTGCGCGTGAATGAGTTTGGACTGCGCCCAAAAGAAAAGAGCGATTATCGCAATTGAGCCGCTCCAACTCACCGCCGACAAAATCCAATTCGAGCGCGGGCGCATTGTTTCGACTTCCGGCAGCGTATAAATTGTGGCGTTTAAGCTCGACTCTAAAATCTGACTCAGGGGACGTTTGGAAAAGCCGGTCTGGCGACCGTCAAAGCAGATTATCACATCGCCTTCGCGCCAGTGGGATTTGACGAAGTTCAGCCAGTCGCCGCCGAATTCAATAACGGATTCGCCGCCAACCATGCTGGAGAGGGCAACCATCCGCCGCCTCAGGCTGGGCTCCCATTCCTTGTCTTTACACAACCCGAGAAATTGGACCCGCCCGCCGAAGGCTTCCGCCAATTCCCAAATTTTTCGCGCCGCATTGGACATATCCGCATCGGAGTCGGGCACGAGGACAATCAATCGGCGCTCCGCTTCGGGCGCCATAGAAAGAAGAGGGGAATTTACTTCAAGTTTATTCATATCGCCTCAGATACAATGAGATAATCCTACCCGCCCCGCATAAAACGGCGACAAAAATTTCCCCCAACCGCATAAAGAACAAATAAAAAACGCCCTTTTGCAAGGGCATTGTAAGGCGCTTGGATAGACCCGACAGGTTTCATTAAAAACCTGTCAGGTCTTGGGCTTTGCGGACTGAGTCCACCGCGCCCCCTGCCCAGAGACGGGCGATTTACTCATCCGCAATGAAGCGATAGCCAATTCCAGGCTCGGTGAGGATGTACTGCGGGCGTTCGGGGTCGGCTTCGAGTTTCTTTCTCAATTGGCGAATGTAAACGCGCAAGTATTCGGTGTGGTCGGCGTCGGCGGGGTCCCAGACGTGGGTAAGGATGCTTTGATGAGTCAACACCCGCCCGTGATTGGCGGCGAGATAGGCGAGCAGTTTGTATTCCGTCCCCGTCAACTTGACCTCCTCCTCGCCGCGTTTGACGATGTGCCAGACGAGGTCAATCGTCAGGTCGCCAGCCTTGACGACCTTGCTCTGCATCCCCTGCTTTTGCGCGGAGTGCCGCAGGGCGACGCGCACCCGCGCCAGCAATTCTTCGATGCCGAAAGGCTTGGTCAGGTAGTCGTCCGCGCCTTTGTCCAACGCGCCGACTTTGTCGCGTTCGCTGTCGCGGACGGAGAGGATGATGATGGGCGTCTGAGTCCACTCGCGCAGGCGGGAGCAGACTTCCACGCCGTCCATGTCGGGCAGACCCAAATCGAGGATGATGATATCGGGTTCGTTCGCCGCCGCCAGCGCCAGACCTTCCTCGCCGCTGCTGGCGGTGGTCACGCGGAATCCCTTTTCGGTCAAAATGGTGCGGATGGCGCGCTGGATTTGCAGTTCATCGTCAATGACCAAAATATGCGGCTCGGCGCTCATTCGACCTCCGTATCCATCGGCAATTGCGGGGGCGGCGACCCCTCCCAAGTCAACGGCAGGGTGAAGTTAAACGCCAGCCCGTCGCGCAGGTTCTCCGCCCAAATTTTTCCTCCATGCGCTTCGATAATACCCTTGCAGATGGAAAGCCCCAGCCCTGTACCCGTAACCCGGTCCACCTCGTTGATGCGATAAAACTTGTCGAAGATGCGTTCCAGATGTTCGGGCGGAATCTGCGGTCCCTGGTTGCTGACCTGCACGCGGACGCATTCCCCTTCGACCCCTGCGCGGATTCGAATCAACGAATCGGCGGGCGCATACTTGACGCTGTTGCTGATGAGGTTGGTGAAGACCTGCTCCATCTGCACATAATCTACAGGGACGAAAGGCAGGTTTTCGGGGATGTCCACTTCGATTTTGTGTTCCTCCGCCGAATATTTCATCCGCGCCGTCACGCTGCCCACAATCTCAGAGAGGATGTTCCACTCGCGCTTGGGTTTGAGCGCCCCCGACTCGATGCGCGACATGTCAAGCAGGTTGCCGACCAGCATGTTCAGGTGGTCCGATTCGTCGTCAATGGCGGCAATCAACTCGACGCGGGCGGGAGAATCCCAGCCGACTTCGTTGCCGCGCAAACTCGAAGCGGCGGCTTTAATCGTCGAAAGCGGAGTCCGCAGTTCGTGCGATACCGAAGACAAAATCGCGGATTTCAGCCTGTCGCTTTCCTCCAAAACTTTGGCGCGGGATTCCGCCTGAGCCAGCCGCGCCCGCTCCAGCGCCAGCGCCGCCTGACTGGCAAAGGTTTGAATCAGCCGCGTTTCGCCCGTCGAAATGGGCGGCTTGCTTCGCCACACGAGGATTTCGCCCAGCGTGCTTCGCGCCGCTTGAATCGGAACGGTCAACTCCGGCGGGCGGCTGGGGAGCGCTCCCTGCGGCTGGGAAAAGTGAACGGGCTGCGAACCTGTGATATTTACTTCGAGATATTCCCCCTGCGACAACGCCGCAACCTGCCTGCCCAAAATCTGCGCTACTGTGTATTCATCGTGCAAGCCCGCCAGCGCCGCGCTGAGTTCATATAACTGTGTGGCTTCGCGTTCGCGCGCGTTTGCGGCGGCAAGCCCCGCCTGCGCTCTCCCGACCAGTCGGCTTAGAACCACCGAGACCACCAGAAAGATGGTCAGGATGACCAAATCAAGCGGACGATGGACGGCAAGCGTGTAATACGGCTTGATGAAAAAATAATTGAAGGCGAAAAAAGAAAACACCGCGCTGATGATGCCGGGCGTGAAGCCGCTTGTGGTTGTGATGACCCCGATGGGAATCAAGTACAACAGGGCGACCAGCGTGGTGTCGAGAAAGTCGCGCAGGGCAAAGAAAAAAAGCGTGGTCAGCGCAATTAACAGCGCGGAGAATAAATAATGCCAGACAGTGGAAAGATAGGCGAGAGGTTTCAAGGCGCAAAAAATTCAATCCAAATGCGGCGATTTTCCATCACGCCTTTTTATACTCCCGAACCTTGTCTGCCGCCTCGTCCAGCGCAGCCACTTCTTCATTGGAAAGCCGCCATCCCGCGCCGCCGGCGTTGAGTTCCGCCTGACGCGCGTTTTTCGCTCCTGGAATCGGCAGCGCCCCCTTACAAATAACCCAATTAAGGGCGACTTGCGAAACGGTTTTATCGCCGTGTTTTAGCCCAATCTCCCGCAAAAGGTCTATCAAGGGCGGCAGTTTTCTCAACAAGTCGGCGTATTGCGAACCGCGAAAGCCGGGCGGAGGATTTTGCAAAGAGTATTTGCCGCTCAGCAGCCCCATCTCCAGCGGAGAATAGG
>JAIWOB010000045.1 GCA_020217065.1 Chloroflexota bacterium
TTGGCGACCCATTGCACAATCGCAACGCTAATGGCGAAGAAAACGACAAACAACACGCCCGCAAACGGCGCGGCGCAAAGCCCGCCTACTAAAGCGCCCACAGCGTTCGCCGCCCCCCTTGCGGTTTGGGGAAAATATTCCTCCATACCCGGGATTTGCCGAAACACGGAAACGCCTCCCGTTGCAGACATCAGCGCCGCGGAAACAGCCTGGATAACGCCGGAAATCGTCCCCGCAATAAAAGCCCATATATAAGCGGTTTTAGCGGTTGCGGCGGGATTTTCGGTGATATCCACAAAAGTCTGCTCGTTTGGCTGGGTAAACGCCTTCATCCAAACCGCAAGCCAGTCTCGCGCGCCAGCCGACGAGGGCGGAGGCGGAGCGATGGGGGTGGAATCGAGTTGACTCATGACACATTCTCCTTGTCGAATAATTTTCGTCCCATTGTAGCGTTAATGCTTGAAAAAGCAACATGCCTTTGGGGGCATAGAATCATTTGCGCGGGAGAAAAATTTTTTACTTTATAATTGCGCCCGATGGACATTTCCGAGAAGTTACAAGGCGTTCTCGTCACGCTGCCAGCCAAGCCTGGATGTTATATCTACCGCAACGCCGAGGGGACGATTATCTACGTGGGCAAAGCCGTCAACCTAAAAAACCGCGTGCGCTCCTATTTTCATGCGGATTCAAGCCGCGATTCCAAAACCCGCCGTCTGACGCGGGAAATCGCGGACATCGAATGGATTGTCGTCGGCTCGGAATTGGAAGCGTTGATTCTTGAAATGAATCTCATCAAGAAACACCGCCCCAAGTACAACATCCGCCTCAAGGACGACAAGCGCTATCCGTATATCAAAGTCCACTGGAATGAGCCGTTTCCCAAAGTCACCGTCACCCGCCAGATGCTTGAAGACGGTTCGCGTTATTTCGGACCGTACGCCTCGGCTTGGGCTGTCCATCAAACGCTGGACGTCCTGCGGCGCATCTTCCCTTACCTGACCTGCGACCGCGAAATTACAGGTCAAGACAAACGCGCCTGTCTATATTATGATATTAAACTTTGCAGCGCGCCCTGCGTCGGGGCAATTCAACAAGAAGGCTACCGCCAGACAATTTCCGACCTGATGGACTTCCTCGGCGGGCGCAGCGAGGAAATTGTAAAACGCCTTGAAGGGGAAATGCTCAAAGCCTCGGAAGAAATGAGATTCGAAAGAGCCGCCGCCCTGCGCGACCAGATAAAAGCCATCCATACGATTGTCGAAAGACAAAAAATCGTCTTCGCCGCCGATTACAAAGATTCCGACGCGCTCGCCATAGCGCGGGCAAACGGCGAAGCCTGCGTGCAAGTCTTCTTTATTCGCGGCGGAAAATTGATTGGGCGCGAATACTTCATCCTTGAAGGGACGGAGGAGACCGCCGACCGCCAGGTAATAAGCGAGTTTATCAAACAATTCTACACCGAAGCCGCCAGCGTTCCCGAACAGGTGATGATTCCGGAAGAAATCGAAATCGAGGAGGCGAAAATCATCGGGCAATGGCTGCGTTCCAGGCGGGGCGGCAGTAAAGTGGAATTGCTCGTCCCAAAGGAAGGTCAGCTGCGCGAACTGGTAGAGATGGCGGCTGAGAACGCCGCCGAGACATTGCAAGCCCTCCGCGCCCAATGGCAGGCGGACGCCCACAAACAGGAGCAGGCGCTGAGCGAATTACAGCAGGCGTTAAACTTGTCCGCGCCGCCAAACCGCATCGAATGTTACGACGTGAGTCACACGCAGGGCGTAGCGACCGTCGGCGCAATGGTAGTCTTCGAGAAAGGTGTCCCCGCCAAAAGTTTATACCGCAAGTTCAACATTGAAAGCGCCAGCGCTGGCGCGCCCGACGATTTCGCCTCGATGGAAGAAATGCTCACCCGCCGTTTTCGCAGATGGCAGGGAGCGCGGCAAAAAGAAAACCAGCCGGGGTACAAGCCAGACGCGTCTTTCTCCTTTCTGCCCGACCTTATCATCATAGACGGCGGCAAGGGTCAATTAGGGCGCGTTGTGAAAGTTCTGGAACAATTCAACTTGTTCGAAAAAGTTCCGGTGGTGGGTCTCGCCAAGCAGGAGGAGGAAATCTTTTTCCCACACAACAGCCAGCCGTTGATGTTGCCGCGCCACTCCCAAGGGTTGTATCTCCTCCAGCGCATCCGCGACGAGGCTCACCGTTACGGCATCACCGCCCACCGCGCGCGGCGCAGCAAGCAGGGCATGGCTTCGCAATTAGACTCCGTTCCCGGCGTCGGTCCCGCGCGCCGCAAGGCGCTCTTGAAACATTTCGGTTCTGTGAATAAGATTAAGGAAGCAAGCGTTGAAGAATTGGCTGCGGTCAAAGGCATGAATCGCGACGCGGCGGAAAGTGTCAAGGCGAATTTGGAATGAAACAAGTGTGGATTGTGGACGACGACGAAGAGATGGGTCGCGCGGTTGGTTTAATGCTCAAACTTTTAGACTGCGAGACGAAGTATTTTTTTCATCCGCGCCCCGCCGCCCAAGCCCTGCTGGCAGGCGGGCGCCCCGACCTGCTGATTTTAGACATCAACATGCCCGAAGTCAGCGGGTTGGATATGCTGGAGTTCGTCCGCCGCCGCAGGGAGTGGAAAAACCTGCCCGTGATTATGCTCTCCTCTGAAGCCGCCGACGTCATGGTAGATAAAGCGATGCAAATAGGCGCGGACGGATATGTGATGAAACCTGTTACAATAGAAGAACTCGAAAAAGTAATGGCGCAAGCCTTCTATAGACACCTGTAAAGAGAAACCATGGCAAAAAATATCAAGACCAAAAAACAAAACAAAGCGGAAAACGCCCAGCGAAGAGCGGCGCAAATCATGTTTACTTTGTTCGCCGTCATCCTGATTCTTTCGATGGTGCTGTCGGCGGTCACGAACTTCTAACGCTTCGCCGTTGGCGCAACGCCCGCTTGCGCGGCGCATAAAACGGCGCCGCGCTTTATTACGCAAATTTTCATTTAACGGACAGGAATATGCTCGATAAGTTACAAGCAATCGAAGAACGCTACGAACAACTGGGCGGCGAATTGCTCAACCCCGCTCTCAATTACCAGCGCGCCGCCGAAATCAACAAGGAGCGCGTGGATTTAGAGCCGCTTATCCTCAAGGCGCGGGAGTATCGTCAGGCGTTGAAAAGCCTTGACGAAGCGAAGGTTATCATCGAGACGGAAAACGACGCGGAACTGGTTGAGTTGGCGAAAGCCGACGTGGAAAACCTAACCCCAAAAATCGAAATCCTTGAAAAGGAAATCAAGGGGATGCTTGTGCCAAAAGACCCGCGCGACGAGAAGAACGTCATCGTGGAAATCCGCGCCGGCGCGGGCGGCGATGAAGCCGCCATCTTCGCCGCGGACCTTTTTCGCATGTATACCCGCTACGCCGAAGAAAAAAAATGGAAGGTCGAGATTCTCTCCGAAAACGCCATCGGCGTGGGCGGCTACAAGGAAGTCATTTTCGAGGTCAAAGGAAAAGGCGCCTTTTCCAAACTCAAATACGAATCGGGCGTCCACCGCGTCCAGCGCGTGCCGGCGACAGAGTCGCAAGGGCGCATCCACACCTCCACCGCGACGGTGGCTGTACTGGCGGAGGTGGACGATGTTGAAATCGAAATTCCCGAGAGCGACATTGAAATTGAAGTGTACCGCTCCTCCGGCGCGGGCGGGCAAAACGTGCAAAAGAATTCCACCGCCGTCCGCCTATACCACAAGCCGACGGGGATGGTCGTCACCTGTCAGGATGAGCGCTCTCAATTGCAGAATAAGCTTCGCGCATTGAGCATCCTGCGCGCTCGTCTATACGAAATCGAGGAGCAAAAGCGGCGCGCCGAATTAGAGGCAAACCGCCGTTCACAAGTCGGGTCCGGCGACCGCTCGGAAAAAATCCGCACTTATAATTACCCGCAGAACCGCGTCACAGACCATCGCATTGGCTATTCAAGTTACAATTTGTCCGGCGTGATGGACGGGGAAATTGACCAGTTTATCGAAGAGCTGGCAACCCAGGACGAGGCGGATAAACTTGCCGCCTCCAACGCAGGAGACGATAACTGAGGCTGCGCGGCTCCGCCCCCAAGCGGCAAACCAAGACATGAAAATTCAAGACCTGCTTGTATTGGCGGCGGCGCGCATCGCTCCTTTCAGCGATACGCCGCAATTGGACGCGCAAGTCCTGCTTGCCCATTTCTTCGAAAAACCCCGCGCCTGGGTCGCGGCTCATCCCGAGTACGAGGCGGACGAAGCGCAAGTGGAGCCTGCCTTGAAAAAACTGGAAACGGGCGTTCCCCTGCCCTATGTCTTGGGAAGGTGGGAATTTTTTGGATTGGAATTTGACCTGACTCCTGACGTATTGATTCCGCGCCCCGAGACGGAAACGCTGGTCGAGAAGGCTTTGACATGGCTGAACGCGCATCCACAAAAACGCCGCATCGCGGATATTGGAACGGGGTCGGGCGCAATCGCCGTTTCCATCGCGAAACAAATCCCCGACGCCCGCATCCTCGCCACAGACCTTTCTCCCGCCGCGCTGGAAATTGCAAAACGCAACGCGAAAAAACACGGGGTCGAGGGGCAGATTCAATTCGTGGAATGCGACCTGTTGCCGGCGTCGAAGGTTGAAAGTCAAAATTCAGACCTTCAGCCTTCGGCTTCAAACCTGATTGACCTGCTTTGCTCGAACCCGCCTTACATCCCCGCCGCCGCCCTGCGCCGGCTTCCCATTTTTGGGCGCGAACCCACGCTCGCTTTGGATGGCGGCATAGACGGGATGGATGCGTACCGTCGTATTTTTGAAATTGCGCCCCGCTGGCTCGCCCCGCAAGGAGCGATTTTGTTCGAAATCGAGTCTTCTTTGGGAAACGAAACGCTCCGCCTGGGGCGCAGCGCATTTCCAAAAGCCAAAATCCAAATACACAAGGACCTGGCCGGGAAAGACAGGGTCATGGAAATTGAATTTCGTTAGAAAAAAATTCTCACCCAACCCTTAAGTTTCGTTCAGCCTTGTTTTATCTTGATGGATAAAAATAGCGGCAACATTCTCCTATGTGAAGAGCGGTTGGCTGGGCTGCCAACCGCTCTTCGAGTTTAAGCGGCCTGCGATAAATTCCAAGTTGGCAAAACGTCAATATCCAAGTCCGAAACATGCCCCAGGGCAAAGCGGTAATACCCCGCCGAGGCAATCATGGCGGCGTTATCGGTGCATAGGGAAAGCGGCGGAATGTGAACGGGAAATTCGCCCTGCGCGCGAAAAGCCTGACGCAAGGCGCGGTTGGCGGAAACGCCGCCCGCGACGAGAATTTCCTTCGCGCCAAATTCTCTTGCGGCGTCCATCGTCTTCTTGAACAGCACATCCACTACGGCTTTTTGGAACGACGCCGCCAAGTCATGCGCGGGCAAATGTCCGCTCCTCTTTTTCAGCTCGCGCGTTTCATACAAGACCGCCGTCTTCAAGCCGCTGAACGAGAAGTCATACGTCCCATCGAGCCAGGCGCGGGGAAAATTGAAACGTCCCGCGTCCCCTTCCTCCGCCGCGCTCTGGATAGCCGGTCCGCCGGGGTAGCCGAGTTCGAGGAGGCGGGCGACCTTGTCGAAGGCTTCGCCGGCGGCGTCGTCCAGCGTAGCGCCGAGGCGCTGGTAGGTCAGGTGTTCGGTCATGAGGTTTAGTTCAGTGTGTCCGCCGGAGACGAGCAGCGCCATCAGGGGGAACTGCGGTTCGGGCGGCGCGTTATCGCCGGCTTCATACACCCATGCCGAATACAGATGTCCTTCGAGGTGGTTGACGCCCACCAGCGGCAGACCCGCGCCGAGAGCAAGTCCCTTTGCCATGTTCATCCCCACCACCAGAGAGCCAGCCAGCCCCGGTCCCTGAGTGACGGCAATCGCGTCAATATCTTTGAGCGTGAGATGCGCCTGGGCGAGCGCCTGCTCCACCACGGGGACAACGCTCAACACGTGCTGGCGCGATGCCACTTCAGGATACACGCCGCCGTAACGGGCATGGATTTCCATTTGCGAAGCGACCACAGAAGAAAGCAGGGCGCGCCCATTTTCGACAATGGCGCAGGCGGTTTCATCGCAAGAGGTTTCAATGGCAAGGATTCGGGCAGGTCTCAATTCGGTCATGGTTCAGCCTCCATTCATCCGTGAGCGGGCTTCCACTTCTTCATCGGCAGGACAAAATCATACGGGTACTCGGCAAGGATTTCCATCTTCCCATCAGGGCGCACCCAGTAGGTATCCTCGATACGGAAGCCCATTCCCTTTTCGGGATAATACAAACCGGGTTCGGAGGTGACGACCACGCCGGGCTTTAACCGATGGTCTTCGCCGACCAGCAAGCCGCTGAAGGGGCGCTCGTGGATGTTCAGCCCGACGCCGTGTCCGAGGCTGTGAACGTAGCCGTCGAGCGGGGCTTTGGAGTTGAGTTGAGATTTATGCCCCTTCGATTCAAAATACTCGCAGGTCATCACCTGATAATTGCGGAACGGGGCGTTCAGGTCGAAACTATCTTTCAATGTATCGTAGATTTCCTTCACCTGATTGTAAAGTTCCTGCGCTTCGGGCGCGGCGTAACCCAGGCTCCAGGTGCGGGTAAAGTCGTAATAGTAACCGCCGCCCGCTTCCGCCGGGTAAATATCGAAGACGATGGTCTGCCCAAGCCGAATTAGGTCGGCGGGGTTGCCGGAGGAATGCGGCACGCCGGCGTCGCGCCCGACTGCGAAGATAAAGCCGGAAGGCAGTTCCGCGCCGCGCTCCGCCACCCACAGGCGAATCTTTGCCTGCACGTCGCCCACCGTCAACGGGGAGCCGTCGTCTTTCAGCAAAACTTCATCGTTGCGGACTTCGCAGGCGGTGAGAAAATCTTTCACCTTTTCGACAACTTCGACGGTAATTTCGCCCATGCGGCGGATTCGGTTGACTTCGGCTTCGTCCTTTGTCTCCATTGCGTGGAGGAAAATGGAGTCCTCACGCGCCTCGCCGACGAATTCGATTTCGGGCAGCAACGTCTGCAAGCGCGAAAGCGCCCCAAAGATTGCGCCCAGGTCGTAAAATCCGTAAACGCCCACACGCCCCGAAGTCACGCCGGCGTCCCTGAACATTAATTCAAGGCGCAAGGCGGCGGCAAGCAGATTATCGCGGTTGGCTTTTTTGAACAGGGCTTCGAGGTCGTACTTACTGTAGGGAATCAACTTCAAACCGCTCTTGGCGGCTTCGTCCCGCTCCATATCGCCGAAAAAGTAAAGCGGCTCTTCGCCGCGCTTTTTGATGACGGCGGCGTGGCTGACATGTCCGCCGCCCGTCAAGTAGGTCATCGGCGGGTTGTTTTCAGCGTTTCCAAAGACGATGAAGGCGTCCATATTTCTGGCTTGCATGAGAGCGTCGAGGTCTGATTTCATTTTTTTAGAAACTCCTTCCAGCGCGAAGGGGGCGAGTTGGGCGAAATTTTCTTTTTCGCTTTTGGCGCAATTTGGGTTATGAATTTAAAACATTCTTCAAACCGACCAGCAATGCGCCTTCCTGTTCAGGGAGGACGGTGCGCGGGTCGAGCAGAACTTTGTCGTTGTCGGTGCGGGCGATGACGGGCGGGTTTTGGGCGCGAAGTTGTTTGAGGAAGCGTTCGGGCGATTCGACCGTCAGCGAGAGCAGAAAGGTGGGGAAGGTTTCGCCGGGCAGACTTCCGCCGCCGACGGTGGATTCGCCTTCGACGATTTCCCCCTGACCCAATTCCAAAATCCACGCTGCGACCCGCCCTTGAATCTGCTTTGGCGTCAACGACATCATTTTCAATATCGGGATTTCACGCTCGGCTTCGTCTTTGAGATAGTGCAACAACGTGGCGGCGACGCCCGCAAGACAGGTCTTATCGGCGCGGACGGCGCGCGCCAGCGGATGCTTCTTGACCTTGTCCAGCAGGGCTTTCCTGCCAATAATAATTCCCGCCTGCGGACCGCCCAGCAGCTTATCGCCGGAAAAACAGACAATATCGGCTCCAGCCGCCAACGATTCTTGCACAGTCGGTTCGTGGGTTAAACCATATTTCGCGGTATCGTATAACGCGCCGGAGCCAAGGTCGTCCACAAAATACGCGCCCGCCGCGTGAGCGAGGGCGATAACTTCCTTCAACTCAGGTTCGGCGGTGAAACCGACCATTTTAAAATTCGAGCGGTGCGCGCGCAGGACCAGGGCGCTGGGCGTCAGCAGCACTTCTTCATAATCGCGCAGATGGACTTTGTTGGTTGCGCCAATCTCCACCAGCCGCGCGCCCGATTGTTTCATCACATCGGGGATGCGAAAGCCGCCGCCGATTTCCACCAACTGCGAGCGCGAAATAATCGCCCGCTTTCGATTCGCCAGGGCGGATAAAACCAGGAGGACAGCCGAGGCGTTGTTGTTGACGACAACAGCGGACTCCGCGCCCGTTAGTTTTTGCAAAACCGCTTCGGCGTGAATCAAGCGGGAGCCGCGCGCGCCTTTTTCCAGGTCGTATTCAAGGGTGGAATATCCGCGCCCAACGATATCCATTGCGCGGAGGGCGGCGTCGCTCAAAGGGGCGCGCCCCAAGTTCGTGTGCAGAATCACCCCGGTCGCATTAATCACCGTCCGCAGGGTAGGCTTTGTCCATCCATCAAGCAAGGCGGAAGTTTGCGCGAGAACCAAATCGCGCAAGGGCAAAACCGTCGCCTGACCCGACAGAAATTTTGCGCGAATCGAAGCGAGGGTGTCTCGAATTGCGGAAAGGGTCAAAGACCTGCCGTATTGAGCAATCAATTCGGCGGCGGCTTGAGTTTGTAAGAGCTCCTCAACGGAAGGAAGGTCACGAGGGGTCGTCATCGGAAATCACCGGGGGGATGCGGGCGGCTTTCTCGCGCAAACGCAAAAAATATTCGACGGCAATCAATCCGCCAGCCAAGCCAAGAATAACATATAAGGACACAAAGCGCCCAAGCTGCAGCCAGGCGAGCGTGGCGGCGTATACGCCCACCCATAAGGCTTGCCGCACGATAACGTTTGAAGCGGCGGGGGGGTCGGCGGGAAAACGGCGATGAAAAAAATAAACTACCGGCAAGGCGGTTCCCGTCAACGCCATAATCCCCAGCGCAAAGAAACCCCACCGCGCCCAAACATAAGGCAGCGTATAGTAAAACAAGGCGGCAAGCCCGCCCCAGCCGATGAACAGAAGCGCAAGGACGGGAACGAGGTAGTTGCGAAAAGCAGGCGGTTGAGTCATGAGCCAGATTATACTTTGAAAGGAGATTGGCTCCGCGCCGGGAATCGCAAACCACGGCAAACGCGGCGTCAACGGGCAAGTATCCGCGAGTTTTTATCGCTTCCCCGCTTAGGCGGGCGCCCCGCTCGATAGAACCTGTTCCACCGAAATGGACACAATTTCCCAAACGTTAAACTTATCCAGCACGGTATGAGAAATTTGCCCTTCCAAAATCAGGGAAATAATGCCGTGTAACTGCCCCCAAACCGCCACCGCCATCACTTCCGGCGGAGCGGGACGCAACGCCCCAGCCGCCTGACAGGCTTTGACAATATCTACAACCCGCTCAAACGTCTTGTGGGAAATCTCCACAAAAGAAGGATAATCCTTTTCCTTTTCCAGCGCGCTGGAAAACATGACTTTGAACGCGCCGATGTTGTTCATTGCAAATTGAACATACGCCCTTGCGCCCTCCATCAATTGCCGCCTGGGGTTGTCGGCGTTCGCCAAAATGGCAGCGTCTAATTCGGCGTAGAGTCGCTTAAAGCCCTCGGTGGAGATGGCTGCAATCAGGGATTGCTTGTCGGCGAAATGCGCGTAAGGGGCGGAATGACTGACGCCAGCCAATTTCGCAACCTTCCGCAAAGTTAACCCTCCAGTTCCCTCCTCAGAGAGAATCTTGATTCCCGCCTCGATAAGCGCGTTTTTCAAATCGCCGTGATGGTATTTTTTTTCTCTCATGCGTAAATATTA
>JAIWOB010000046.1 GCA_020217065.1 Chloroflexota bacterium
ACCAATTTTGCGTATGGGCATCTGCCGAGAATCACCCGAGGACCTTCCGCGCCAGCCTCCCAGCGGGCTTGATAATGCATCTCATTTAATTTATCCACCAGCAGCGGAAGGCGCTTGGAAATGGGAAGGTGGATGAATGGAGAAAAGTCTAATATCCGTCCGGCGAGACTTTCAAGATTCAATCCCAGCCCCGCTTCCGCAAGCAGGGCGTCCGCCAGCGCCGCCAGATTATCGCCCAGCGCCGCCTGTGAAAGGGAATAGATTTTTTCCGGTCTGCCGCGCCCGCCGCGCTGTGCAGCCGCGCAAACTTCCGCCCGGCCATCCGAAACTAAAACGCCGAGGTGATACCTCACATTGGGCGCGGACATATCCAATGCGCGGGCAATCTCCCGTGCCGAAGCGGAGCGGTTCTTCTTCAGGTGAGAAAGGACTTTTTGGCGCGCGGTTGTCATATCGTTATAATGATTATACTCACCTTTTTATTTTTGCAAATATATTTTTGCATAATTCAATTGACTTATCCTTTCGCCCTGCTATAATGCGGAAAGTCAGCGATTCAAAGATTCAGCGAGTCCATTGCCAATGACTTTTACTTGGGACGCCACCTACGCCATTGCTTTGGAATTGCGCCGTCAACATCCGGAAGTTAATTTTGAAGAGGTGTCGCTGGGGCAAATTTATCGCTGGACGCTTGAACTGAGTGAATTTGAGGATGACCCTGCGCTTGCAAACGACGACATCCTCTACGCA
The DNA here is from genome assembly GCA_020217065.1 of Chloroflexota bacterium. Lineage (GTDB taxonomy): Bacteria > Chloroflexota > Anaerolineae > Anaerolineales > Villigracilaceae > Villigracilis. The sequence continues at coordinate 751 of JAIWOB010000046.1, forward strand.
ATTTATCAAGATTGGTTCGAGGAGTATATTCATGGAAAATGAAAGCCTAAACCTGCCCAACTACAACATTCCCGAAGATATGCGGGACGTTGTAGCCGTCACCACGCTGGACCGTCTCTACAACTGGGGGCGGCGTTCCTCGCTGTGGCCCCTGACCTTCGGTCTGGCTTGCTGCGCCATCGAAATGATTGCGGCGCAAATGGCGCGTTACGACATGGCGCGCTTTGGCATGGAAGTCATGCGCCCCACCCCCCGCCAGGCGGATATGATTTTAATTTCCGGCACCGTCACCAAAAAGATGCTGCCCGCCATTATCCGCTTGTATAACCAGATGCCCGAACCGAAATATGTGGTGGCGATGGGCGCCTGCGCTTCCGGCGGCGGACCTTTCAAGGAAGGCTATAACGTGGTCGCCGGTATTGATAAGTTCCTGCCGGTGGACGTTTACATCCCCGGCTGCCCTCCCACCCCGCAGGCATTGATTGCCGGCCTTATCAAGTTGCAGGAAAAAATAGACAAGCAATCTCTCAAGAAAGCGCGCTGGTATCAAAAAGGCAAGGAAGACCCGAACTACGTCCCCATGCCCATCTTGGGACCCGACCTGATTGACGTGCGCCGCAGCGAAGAATTCAAAAAAGCCGCCGCAGTAAAGGAAGGTGCGTAATGGCGACCGCAATCGAAACCCAGACCGTCGACCTGGCAGCCCGCTTCCCGGGCAAAGTTTCCGCCGAAAGCCGCCCCGGTTACAGCGGGTTCGTCGTAGAAAAAGAAAGCCTTCTCGAAGTGGCGAAAGCCGTCCGAGACGAATTTGGCTACGACCTGCTTGCCGCCCTCACCGGCGTGGATTATATAGAGCAAAATAAGATGGAAGTGGTCTATCACCTGCACAAGACCACCGGCGGACCCAAGTTGATATTCCGCACCCAGGCTGACCGCGTAGACCCGATTGAGATTCCATCCGTCACCCCCATTTGGGCGGGCGCAGAATATCAGGAACGCGAAGCCTACGACCTTTTGGGCATTCGCTTCACTGGTCACCCCGACCTGCGCCGCATTTTGATGTGGGAAGGCTTCGAGGGACATCCGCTGCGTAAAGACTGGAAGGAAGCTTTCTACGAAGAAGAAATCAAGCCCTACAAGAGCCGCTGGCCCGAAGGCAAGCACACCTACGCCGAGTTCAAGAATCCCTTCCGCGACAACCTGAAATTCCCCCCGAATTTCGACCCCGAAAAATACGAACCCGAAGGCGAAAAAGACCTTTACAGCTCCCTCGAACGTTTTTCAATAAAATCGGAAGGCGGGCTGAAAACCGACCATGTCGTTGTCAACCTCGGACCGCATCACCCCTCGACGCACGGCGTGCTGCGCGTGGCGGTGACGCTCGAAGGCGAAACCGTGATGGGGTTAAAACCGGTCATGGGCTACCTGCACCGCAACCACGAAAAGATTGGGGAACGCAACACCTTTCTCCAAATCATGCCCTACACCGACCGCCTCGATTACTTCAATTCGATGAGCAATAACTTCGGCTACGCCGTCACCATCGAGAGGCTGATGAATATCCCCGTTGCGGAGCGCGCGGAATACATCCGCGTTATCATGGCGGAACTCAGCCGCATCCAGAACCACCTGGTCTTCATCGGCATGTTGATTAACGACCTCGGTTCGATGTTCACGCCCGCGTTCTACGCCTTCGAGGAACGCGAACTCATCCTCGATATCTTTGAGGCTGTCGCCGGCTCGCGGATGATGTGCAATTACTTCCGCTTCGGCGGGGTGGCGCGCGACGTTCCCGAAGAACAAATGCAAAAAATCAAAGACCTGGTCTTTGACCGCCTGCCGTTCAAGATTGACGAAATGGAACGCTTGCTTAACCAGAACGAAGTCCTGGTTGGGCGCTTGAAGGGCATCCATGTGTTAAATGCGGAGGACGCCGTTCATTATTCGGTGACGGGTCCCGTTTTGCGCGCCGCCGGCGTCCCCTATGACCTGCGCCGCGCCGACCCCTACTCCATTTACGACCGTTTCGATTTCGACGTGGCGCTGCGTCACAACGGCGACATGTACGATAACTACCTCATCCGTTTCGACGAGATGCGCCAGTCTTTGCGGATTTTGGAGCAGGCTCTCAAACAAATTCCCGGCGGACCCATTAACTCGCAGAAGCCGAATTACCAGGTGAAAGTCCCCGCCGGCGAAGCCTACGGACGCGTCGAAGCCCCGAAGGGCGAATTGGGTTACTATGTCGTTTCCACCGGCAAGCAGAATCCCTACCGCTACCACGTCCGTCCGCCGTCATTCGTCAACCTTACCGCTTTGGAAAAAATGTGCGTTGGCAAGAAAATTCAAGACTTTGTCGCCTTGCTTGCCATGCTCGACATCGTGATGGGCGAACTCGACCGCTAACAGGAGAACCGACTATGTATGGATTAGGCATTCTAAAAGGACTGAGCGTAACCTGGAAGCGTTTCTGGGATACCTACATTGACGACATTTCGTGGGCTTTGACGGGCAAAAAACGCTACCGCACAGAAGAAGGCATCAAACACCGTTCCAGCAAGAATACGAGGGGCATCTTTACCGTCCAATACCCCGAAGAGCGGTTGATTACACCGGAGGAATTTCGCTTCGTGCCTTTCCTGGTTTACGAGGAAAAAGACGGCAAGAAAGAACCGCGCTGCACCGCCTGCGGCATTTGCTCAAAAGTCTGTCCGCCGCAATGTATTTGGATTGTCCGCTCCAGCGACCCGGTAACCGGCAAACCCGTTTCCACGCCAGCGGAGTTTTATATTGACATGGACATCTGTATGAACTGCGGGTTCTGCGCCGAATACTGTCCCTTCGACGCCATCAAGATGGACCACGATATAGACATCGCCTCGTATGGGCGCAGCGTGTATAACCTTGAAAAATTGTTAAAGCCCGTTTCTTACTACGCGGAAATCCGCCCCTTAAATTACAACGCCGAGGAAGAAGAACGACGCGCCAAAGAAGCCGCCAAAGCCGCCAGGACAGCGGCTCCGGCAACCCCGGCGGCGTAGGTAAGTAGTTGAGTAAACAAGTAGTCAAACAGACAGGTACACAGGCGAAATGACTTGTGTACTTGTTTACTTGTATACCGCTGGACACAGGAAATCAAATGACAATCTCCAAAGAAGCAATTTTAGCCGCGCTTGGCAAGGTGCAAGAGCCTGAATTACACCAGGACATCGTCACTCTCAACATGATTCGCAACCTGGAAATCGAGGGCGACAAGGTCTCGTTTACAGTCATGCTTACCACCCCCGCCTGTCCCCTGCGCGGAAAAATCGAAAAGGAAGTCCGCGAAGCCGTAATGGCAGTCGAAGGCGTAAAGAACCTGGAAGTCAAAATGGATTCAGACGTGCCAAACGACGGACGAATGCGCGGACTGGTCAATATGCCTATCCGCAACGCCATTGCCATCGGCTCCGGCAAGGGCGGCGTGGGCAAATCCACCGTCTCGGTTAACATCGCGGTGGCGCTTGCCCAAAGCGGAGCGCGCGTCGGCTTGATGGACGCAGACATCTACGGTCCCAACACTCCCACCATGCTCGGCGTGGACAAACTCCCCGCGCCAAACGGTCCCAAACTCATCCCCGCCGAAGCCTTTGGCATCAAGATGGTTTCGATGGGATTGCTGGTCAAGCCTGGTCAACCCCTCATCTGGCGCGGACCGATGCTCAACTCCGCCATCCGCCAGTTCCTCAGCGATGTGGAATGGGGCGAGCTAGACTACCTTATCATTGACCTCCCGCCCGGCACCGGCGATGCGGCGCTATCTCTCGCCCAAGCGCTGCCCCTCAGCGGCGCGGTCATCGTCACCCTGCCGCAGATGGTCTCGCTGGAGGATGCCAGCCGCGGCTTGAACATGTTCAAGCAGTTGGAAGTTCCCATCCTCGGCGTGGTCGAAAACATGTCCTACCTCGACCTGCCTGACGGAACGCGCATGGACCTCTTCGGCTCGGGCGGAGGCGAGGCGATGGCAAACGCCAGCAACGAAACCTTCCTCGGGCAAATCCCGATTGACCAAAACGTCCGCATCGGCGGCGATACAGGCAAGCCCATTGTCGCCATGCAACCCGACTCGGCTGCGGCAAAAGCCATTCAAGAAATTGCCCAGAAGATTGCCGCAAAAGCCAGCGTGGCGGCGATGACGGCAAATAACGCGCTGCCGATTAATATCACTGAATAATGAGAGATTTGGAAGACCCGACGGCGACAAACCTCGGGTCTTTTCAATCGCCAATCTCCCCTCCCCCCTACGGTATAATTGCCTTCATGCAAACCAACATTATCGGCGTTCGATTCACAAAGATAGGCAAAATCTACCACTTTGACTGCTCCGCCCTGCCCGATGTGAAGTTGGGCGAGCGCGTCATTGTGGATACGTCCCGCGGCAAGCATCTCGGCGAAGTGGTCCAAATTTTGGAGGAGACCCCGCCCCAGCCCGAAGGCGGATGGAAAGCCGTCGAGCGGCGCGCCACTCCCCGCGACCTGCTGCTCCAGCAGTCTTGGCAGGCAAAACAAACCGAAGCCATGATTAATTGCCGCGCTCGCGCGGCGGAACTCCAACTCAAAGACGTGAAAATTATCGCCGCCGAATATAACTATGACGGCTCGCGCCTTGCCTTCCTTTTCAGCTCCGAAAGCGAAGAAAAGGCGGACCTCAAATCCCTCAAAAAGGATATGAGCCAGTTGTATCCAAACGCCCATATTGAGATGCGCCAGATTGGTCCACGCGACGTAGCGAAACTTCTCGGCGGAATGGGCGCTTGCGGCATCGAAACCCGCTGCTGCTCCAAATTCCTGACCGACTTCTCCCCCATCTCCATCAAGATGGCGAAAGAACAGGGCATCTCGCTCACGCCCAACGAAATCACCGGCATGTGCGGCCGCCTGCGCTGCTGCCTTATCTACGAATATGAGCAGTATGCCGAAGCGCGAAAGACTCTGCCCAAGCGCAACAAACGCGTAGTCACGACCAAGGGCGAAGGCAAAGTAGTGGACACGCTGCCCATGAGCGATAAAATCGTCGTCTTGATTGAAAGCGGCGTCGAGCGTCCCGTTCAAATGACCTTCTCCCGTGAAGAAATCGAACCCTGGGACGAACTGGAAGCCCTGCGCCGAAAAGCCCAAGCGCCGTGCGACCGTCATGAAGGCGGCGAATGCGATTGCGGAAAGAAAGAACAAAAGCGGGAAAAGAAAAATAAATAACCCTGCGGATTAGAAACTACAGAACGCGCAGCTCGCGCTCTGTCATTTGTAACGCTATGACACTTCAACCCGAAGCCTGGGATGCCCCAAAGAATATACTCGTCATTCTCGCCCATCCCGACGACCCGGAATTCTTTTGCGGGGCGTCTTTGGCGCGCTGGGCGCGCGCAGGACATCAACTCACATATCTGCTGATGACCTGCGGCGATAAGGGCTTTAATCCCGCCACTCACCCTGACATGACCCCCGAAACCCTGTGCGGACTGAGACGCGCCGAACAGTTTAACGCCGCCAAAGTCATTGGGGCGAAAGCCGTGCACTTTCTCGACCACGCGGACGGATACCTCGTCCCAAGCCTCGACCTGCGCCGCGAAATTGTCCGCGAAATCCGCCGCCACAAGCCCGACATCCTTGTCACCTGCGACCCGCAAAATCTATTCGCCCAATACGGAATCAATCATCCGGACCATCGCGCCTGCGGACAAGCGGTATTGGACGCCGCGTTTCCCGCCGCCGGCAATCCCGTTTATTTCCCCGAACTGATTAAGGAAGGTTTTGCGCCGCACATGCCAAAGGAAATTTGGTGTTCGCTCACAAGCCAGCCAAACGTCGCGTTGGACGTCACCGACACATGGGAAATCAAGATAAAAGCCATTCTCGAACACAAGACCCAGATACCCGATGCGGACAAACTCATCCAGCGCATGAAGTCCCGCCGCACGGAAGACAGCACGGATGAGAATCCGCGTTACGAAGAGAAGTTTCGCGTTGTAAAATACTCATAAATAGAACAGTCGAAACGCTTTTGTCGCAATCAATCGCTTTTTCCGTCATTGTGAACCGAAGGCGTCGAAGCAATCTCCTTGCAGGCAGGAGATTGCTTCGCTCCGCTCGCAGTGACAGACTCTGAAACTTGCAGCTTTCGACCTTAGACAAGGAGTTTTCCCATGACCGACATCCTCACCGAAGCCCAATCCCTCTTCTCCTTCACCCGCGCCCTGCGGCGCGACTTTCACATGCACCCCGAACTCGGCTTCAACGAGATTCGCACAGGCGGCATTGTGGCAAAGGAACTTGAAACGCTTGGAATCGAGGTCACCAAAGGCGTTGGCAAGACGGGCGTGGTGGGACTGCTCGAAGGCGCAAAGCCGGGACCCGCCCTGCTCCTGCGTTTCGACATGGACGCCCTGCCCATCGTCGAAGAAACCGGCGCGGAATACGCCTCGCAAAACGCCGGCGTCATGCACGCCTGCGGACACGACGGTCACACCGCCATTGGGTTGACCGTCGCCAAAATCTTGAATGCTCACAAAAACGAAATCGCCGGGACGGTCAAATTTTGCTTTCAGCCTTCGGAAGAAGGCACAAACGGCGAAGACATCGGCGGCGCGGAAATGATGATAAAAGACGGCGTTTTGGAAAATCCTAAAGTGGACATGACCCTTGCCCTGCACCTGTGGAATGAAAAGCCGCTTGGATGGGTTCACGTCGCCAAAGGTCCCGTCATGGCGGGCGCGGAAGAATTCAAAGTCAAAATCATCGGGCGCGGCGGGCATGGCGCAATGCCCCAAGCCGCCATTGACCCCGTCGTTTGCGCGGCGCAAATTATTTCGGCGGCTCAGACTATCGTATCGCGCAATGTCGCCCCAACGGAAACCGCCGTCGTTAGTTTTACGGTCATCCAGGGCGGGACTGCGTTCAACGTCATCCCCCAGGAAGTCGTCATGGAGGGAACTATCCGCACCTTTGAGCCGCAAGTGCGCGAAAGAACCCTGCGGCGGTTTGAAGAAATCGTCAAAGGCGTCGCCGCCGCAATGGAATGCCTGTCTGAAATCAAAATCAAGCGCCTCTCTCCCGCCCTGATTAACGCCGATAAAATCACGGCAAAAGTGCAAGAAACCGCCCGCCGCATCTTGCCCAACGCCATCCACGACAACGCCCCCTACTTAACAATGGGCGCGGAAGACATGGCGTTCATCCAGGAAAAGGTGGACGGTTGTTACTTCTTTGTCGGCTCGAATAACGCCGAAAAACATCTCGACTACGGACATCACCACCCCAAATTCGACTTCGACGAGCAAGCCCTGGTCAACGGCGCGGCGCTCATGTCGGCGGCGGCGTTGGATATTTTGAAATAGAGATGAGCCGAAAAAGAAACCTGGCGGCTGCGGCGGCGATTTCAGCGGCGGCGGGATTCCTTATCCTGCAAACCGTAACCGCTCCTGCGCCCAATTCAGCCCCTGCGGCTTTAGAATCGGAGACTGTCATCATCGAGGAGCCGCCCGCCGTCGAAGAGTCCGTTCCTGAACAATGCGCCTACGTTTGGGCGTATCATGACGCGCCCGACTTGTCGCAAAAGTTAGACGCGGCGGTCAAAACCCTGCATCCCAACGCCAGCGGCAGAGTGCAATTTTTCGGCGAGGATTGCGTTTACGCCGACGGTCGTTCCACCTTCAGCGCAATAGAGACCGATTTCTACGTTCGCGTTCCCGCCGGCGACCTGACCGATAAAGAGGCGCTTGGAAACTGGATGGCGCAGGCGATGCCATTGATTACGGAAATTCCCCGCGAAGAAATCGAGGGGAATTATGGGTTCGTAGAATTCTGGTTCGAGCAAACGGAAGCCGGGCAAGTCATCGCGCGCGTTCCCATCCAGAAATATATGGATGAAGCGCGGGACAAAACGGGCGCGGAGTTGTTCCGCTTGTTTTCCGCCGCGCCATAAATTCAAGCAGGATTTCAAAGCGTCTTCAAAAGATAAGGCTCCTAGTTGTAGTTTTTGGCAAACCTGCGCGACTGTCGCTCTATGGCAAACACATTCTTTAGGTTGTCGTGATGCGCCGTCAGAATGGACGAGTCTCCTTTTTCGTTGGGGTGCGGATTAACAAGGAAAAACTTAGGCGAATCCGCGCCGTATCGCCATGGCTGAGTTGAGGTCAATCCGTTACGGAGAGAGCGCATCGCAGGCGGGAATAAGCTCAATGTTATAGAACAGGACGGCGGTTCTCCACGTTCCCACGCCGATAAAGCCGGTCAGCCCGGTGCCGCGTTTCCCATCGTCCGGCAAGCCCTCGACCTCTTCGGGAGCGCGGACAACTTGCCAGCGCGAGTCGCCGTTCAGCCAACCGGCTGCCGTGTCGCCCCGTACGGTCACCTGAATCATGTACTGGCTCCCGTAAATCACGGTGTCCTTGGTATACGTCTCTTCGGAATTAGCGATGTATTCCACCCGGCTGGCGCTGTTCGTCCAACCGCCAATGTTCCACCACACATAACGTCCCTGATAAGGGAAGATAATCAGCATCCCCTCCCGCCCCTCCCGCGGCTGGGCGATGAGACGGTAGGTGAAGCAGTCGGGGCTGGCTGGGGTGGAGCCGACGAACATGAACTTGGCGCCCTCGAAATCCGGATTAAATTGCACCAGCGTCCTGTCGGCCCCCTCCCAATTTCCGGCAATGACCCGCCAATCCGACAAGTTATTTAAACTGAGGGTGTAGGCGCTGGAATCGGCGGCTGGCGATTCCGTCACAACCGGCGCGGGCGGCTCGGCGGGGAGAGGACGGGCGCCCTGGTCCCCCAACGGCTGCCAGGTCGGCTGTCTGTCAAAGCCATCCTCAGGAGACAGGCGCAGCAGGTCGCTGCCATCCGGGCGCACCCGGTAGATGCCCATATCCGATTCGTCGTAAACTCGGAACAGAATCCACTGGCCATCTGGCGACAAGGAAACATCATCTAACGCATCCATGCCTTGATAGGTATTCCCGTTTAAGAAAATGTTCCTGGTTTCCAGGGTCTTCATGTCGAGAACATAAATGGCGCTGCGGCAATCGTGATAGACTATAAATTGCCCATCCGGCGACAAGGCGGGGCGAGAGGGGGCGTGGGCGTCCCCGCATGACCCCTCCGAGCCGCCCAATACCGAAACCGAATCGCTCTCGATAAAATACTGCGCCAATTGCTCATTTCCATCCACAACAGTGTAATAGACAACGCTGTCTCCCAGAGGGGACCAAAC
>JAIWOB010000038.1 GCA_020217065.1 Chloroflexota bacterium
AAGGACCATGATACGCCCAGATAATCTCGTTGACAAAACGCCCTTCCCCGCCAAACAACTCGTCAAGAAGCAGGCGGGCGTAGGCGTCCGCGTGCCAGTCAAGGTGCAAATACAAAACGCCGTTCGGCGCAAGAAGACGGCGCATTAAAGCAAGGCGCTCATACAGAAATTGCAAATACGCGTCCAAGTCGGTCCAAGAATCGCGATATCCCTCGGCAAGCGCCCATTCTTCGGGCTTGCGCGAATCTTCGCCGCGACCAATACGGGCGGAAAATTTGCGGTTTGTAAAGAAAGGAGGGTCGGCGTAGATGAGGTTCAATTTTTGCTCGTATTCCGGGAGCAGCGCCGACATCACGTCCAGGTTGTCTCCGAGAATCAGTCTCCCGCTGGGATGAGCGCAAGGGTAGCCCTCCCCTTTGGGGTAAAGAAGGGAATCTCGAATCAGAAAACCAGGCTTGGGAGAAGGAAGGGACTTTCCCTTCCAGTGAAGTGAAGGCATGGACAAAAATCAGTAATGAATTTCGACCGCCGTCCCCTGTCCGCGGTGATTGGTCACTTGTCCGGGGACATGGGCAGGGTTTGCCCAACGGAAAATCCAATTGGCTTCATGGGTGCGCATGTTAATGCAGCCGTGGCTCATCTCGGTGCCGAAGTTTTCATGCCAGTAAGTGCCGTGAAAGGCGTGACCGGCGGTGGGTTTTCCGGGCAGAGCGATGAAACAGGTCCAAGGCACGCCGGGCAGGACGTACCCGCTTTCGTCGGCGAGCAGGTTGCCGCCCTGACCGATATTAAAATAGCTGTATCCCATGTGCTTCGACGGCATCTTTTCTACAATGGTAAATTTACCGCTGGGGGTGGTGGTGGAAAGTCCTTTCTCGCCGCTTAAGCCGCCGCCGCGAATGCCTGTGGAAACGTTGGTCTGAAAAACCGCCCTGCCGTGTTCATAGGCGATGAGCATTTGCGCGCTGAGATTCACCTCAATCAGTTTTTCCTCATTCGGCACCTGAGGCGAGATGGGAGCGTAAACATCCTCTGGAAAAATCCGCAGATGAATGGCTGGCACATGATAAGGAACGTTGGAATCAAGTTCGTCGTAAATTCGATACCAAGGTCCCGTATAATCCGCCATCGGCGGACCTTCGGTGACGGCGTCAACCCAATGGACCGAGCCGTAATATAGCGGGGGCTGGCGGGTCTCCCACCCCCGCGCTTTGGTGTACCAGTAAGGAGCGGTAAAAGGGACGGTGACCTCCGCCAGGACGCGTTTGCCTTCTGGAATATCCACAGGAGTCTGGTAAACGGTTCGGACGCGATGCAGGCGTCCGCGATGCAAATATCCGCCCCAGACCCGATACCATACGGGATTGTGGCGGGGCGTTTCCGCCACCACTTGTTCGTAAACGTGAACCAGGTCGTCGCGGTACCAAGTCTGGTAAATGCGGCTCTGGTCGTTTGGCTCCATACGCACCGGCATTTGGTCTGTGGCAATACGGACAACGACGCTGTCGTCGAAGTCGGTCAAACCCGGCAGAAAAGGCGAAAAAGCAAGCCCCCCCAGGGCGAGTCCGCTGAATTTGAGAAAATCGCGACGGGTAAAGGGTTTCATGGCTGAAATTTTACCCCAGAAATCTTTGCGAAGAGAGATGCGTCCGCGCGGCTTCATGAAAAAGCCGCCCCGCGCTGGAAACGCGGAGCGGCGGAAAAGGCGCTCTTTTAGAGAAGCCGCGTTAGTTAATTGACGACTATCATATCTTTTAACAAGATTTCGAGCGCCATGGAATGCCCGCAGCGCCTGTGGGTCAGGAAAAATTCGCAGTCGCACTTGAAAACGCCGTCCTTATAGGAAACGTGATGGTCGCTGTTATCTCCCTTAAAATCAACTTCAAACTGAGTGAAAAGAAAGCGCCGCCTATCCTCGGCGTATCTTTTTGCCTTTTCCAGCTTGCCAATTAATCCTGAGTCCATGTTTTGAATCTCCTTTTTTAGGGATATATAAAAAATACACGCGGGCAGAACCGCGTGCATTTACAAGACAAAAACGGGCTTTCCACCGACGAAGCGCATGGCAAAATTACCTCTATGCCGCCAGTATAGCCCGTTTCAAAAAGCGAGTCAATAAGAAAAGAATAGGATAAGAACAACCGCCGCGCAAGGGCGACCCCAAAAACAACCCCGTCCTTCCTCGCGGGCGGATTCATCCATTCGCGTTGTTATGGCGCGTTGCGTCGGGCGCATTCCCTGACGGGAAACGGCTTTGCAGAGAATCCGCCCGCCCTGGGTCAGGACTGAAAACCCGAGCCCATGATATAGTTTTCCAATCCGCGAATTTCGATGTCTTTATCGTCCAGAACGGCAGCCATCACGTCGCGCATGGAAACCAAACCAACCAAGTGGTCGTCTTCCACTACGGGCAGGTGACGGATGTTGTACTGGCGCATTAACGCCATACACTGTTCCAGCGAGGTGTCATAGCCGACGGTTATCATTTTCCTGACCATCACATCCTTGATGAGGGTATCCTTGGCGCTGCGTCCCTCGTACTCTCCTTTGCGCAAATAATCGCGTTCGGTGTAGATACCGATAATTTTTTCGTTTTCCTTCACCAACACGGCTCCAATGTGAGCGTCCACCATGATTTTGACGGCTTGCAAGACAGTGTCGGTTGAGGCGACGGAATAATTCGTGGCGGAAGGTTTTGCCTCCAAGAGGTTGCGAACGGTGGTCATGATAAGCCTCCTTTTCTGAATTGGTTGATAGAATAAACTGTCCCGCAGGTTCGACGGTAGATATTTTTCGACGAAGCCTGCGGGACGACCTACACAACGACTGCGTATCTTCGCTAATTATGCCACATAACCGCTCAAATGGCAAAAACAAGCTTTGGGCGCGCCGTTTCTCAAATTTCAAAAAACGTCCCCCCTCTGATACAGAACGGGGACGTTTTTACTCTAGGGCGACATTTGCGGCAGGGCGCCTACGCAAGTTCCACTTTAACCGCGCAAACCTTATATTCGGGAATCTTTGATGTTGGGTCAAGGGCGGCAATGGTAAGCTCGTTTGCCGAGGCTTCAGGGAAATGGAAATTGGCAAACACCATTCCTGGCGGAACGCGGTCTGTGACCAGGGCTTCGGCTTCAATGACGCCGCGGCGCGACGTAATGCGGAGGGTCTTTTCGCCATTAACGCCTATCTTATCGGCGTCGTCCGGATTGAGTTCAACCAATGGCTTGCCATACACTTCCATGATGCCCTTGGCGCGACGGGTCATTTCTCCGCCATGCCAGTGATAGAGGACGCGCCCAGTGTTTAGGATGAACGGATATTCGTCGTCAGGCAATTCGGGCGCGGGGACGTAATCAATCGGCATGAACTTGCCCTTGCCGCGCGAGAACGCCTTAGTGTGTAAAATGGGCGTGCCGGGGTGGTCGGCAGACGGGACGGGCCATTGCAGGCGCTCGCCGTTATTAAGGCGGACGTGACTGACGCCAGCGTAGCTGGGCGTGAGTTTGCTCACTTCCGCCATAATCTCTTCGCTAGAGGCGTAGTCCCAACCCTTCAGCGGGGCGTCCTCCTGCAAGTCGCGTCCGCCCAACGCCAGGATGCGCTTGGCAAGCTCGGAGGTAATTTGCCAATCGTCGCGCGCGTCGCCAATCGGCTCAATCGCCTTACGCACCATTTGTACGCGGCGCTCGGTGTTGGTAAACGTACCGGTCTTTTCAGCGAAACTTACGCCAGGCAGCAAAATATCGGCGTAGGCGGAGGTCTCAGAGGGGAAAATTTCCTGCAAGACCAGCAGGTCAATCGCTTCAAAACAGCGACGAATGTGGGCGCTGTCCGCGTCGGACATGACCGGGTTTTCGCCAAGCGCATACAAGGCGTGAATCTTACCTTCAAGGATGCCGGGAATCATTTCAGTGACGGTCAAGCCCACTTTGGCGGGCGCAGCCGCCCCCCATGCAGATTCAAATTTCTTGACTGCGTCTTCGCTGGTAACCGGCTGATAGCCCGGGAAGACATTCGGCAGACCGCCCATATCGCAAGCGCCTTGCACGTTGTTTTGTCCGCGCAGGGGGTTGACCCCGCCGCCGGGCTTGCCCATGTTGCCAAGCAGCATTTGCAGATTCGCCAGGTCCATCACATTGCGGACGCCGACGATATGCTGAGTAATGCCCATTGCCCAGATGACCGCCATCGGGCGGTTTTCGCCCATTAATTGGGCTGCGTAGCGCAAGTCTTCGACCGAAACGCCGGTAATTTCGCTGACCTTTTCAGGCGGGTACTGCATGACGGCGGCTTTGAACTCGTCGAAATTTTCGCAACGCTCTTCGATGAAGGCTTTATCTTCCCACCCATTTTCGAGAATGAGATACATCAAGCCGTTAATCAGGGCGATGTCGGAGCCGGATTTCTGGCGCAGATGCAGGGTGGCGAATTCGGTAATATCAATGCGGCGCGGGTCGGCGACAATCAGTTTTGCGCCGCGCCGGCGCGCCGCCTGGCGCAGCATCGCGCCAAAAACGGGATGTTGTTCGGTGGTGTTGGAGCCAATGATGAACAGCAATTCTGCGTGTTCGGCGACATCGTCCATGCTGTTGGACATCGCGCCCGACCCGAAGGAGGCAGCCAGACCGGACACCGTGCTGGAATGGCAGAGACGGGCGCAGTGGTCTATGTTATTTGTCCCCAAGACCTGCCGCGCAAATTTGTTCATCAAATAGTTTTCTTCGTTGGTGCATTTGGCTGAGGTTAACACGCCAAGGCTGTCCGCGCCATGCGCGGCGCGAATCTCATGCAGTTTGCGGGCAGCCAGGTTGAGCGCGGTGTCCCAATCGGTTTCGACCCATTCCCAAGGCTTGCCTTTTGTCGTTTTCTTCTTTCCGTCTAACAGATAACGGCGCACTTTTGGCTTGGTCAGACGGTCAGGGTGATGAATGAAGTCGTAACCGTAACGGCCCTTCACGCAGAGATGGTTGCCGTTCACCGGCGCTTTTTCGGTGGAAGTGACGCGGATGACTTTGCCGTCTTTTACGTTTAACTCAAACTGACAACCGACGCCGCAGTAGGTGCAGGTGGTCATCACCAATTTGTCCGGCGCGCCCGCGCCCATGGACATGCGGTTATCCAACGCGCCGGTCGGGCAGTACGCCACGCATGCGCCGCAGGATTCGCAGCGCGCGTCAAGCATATTGGCGTCCATGCCCGCCACGGGATGCATGCCAAAACCGCGCTCCGCCATGTTCCACACGAAGCGTCCCTGAATGTCGGCGCAGGCGCGCACGCAGCACGTACACTGGATGCACTTGTTCAAGTCTACGAAGACGAAGGGATTGGCGTCGCTATCCACCTTGTAGCGGGGCGCTGGAGCCATGCTTTTCTGAACGTCCAGACCGTAGTGTTTGACCCAGCGCATGAACTGGGTTTCTTCCTTCTGTCCGTTTTTGTAGCCGCTATCATAATAATTGGACATTAACATCTCGAGAATGGTCTTGCGCGACTTCTCGATTGCGGGAGTGTGCGTCTCCACTTCCATACCCTCTTCGACAGGCATAACGCAGGAAGCCATCGGCGTGCGCCAGCCTTTCACGTCCACCACGCACAGACGGCAGCCGCCAAACGCTTCAAGGTCGGGATGGTCGCATAGAGTGGGGATGGTCACGCCAGCCTGAGCGGCAGCCTGCAAGACGGTAACTTCCTCAGGGACTTCAATTTCCTGTCCATTAATCTTTATCTTTACCATAAAATTCTCCATCTCGCTTGTCAAATTCTGAAAAAAATCGAGGTCTTCCGTTTTTCTTTCTCAATCCACGCGAGATGTTGTCCGCTCATTAACTGGCTGAAGGAACGCCTGTTTCTTTCGAAAACGACAAGGCTGGGCTGTCAAAGACGAGATAAGTTAGTGTATCGCACATAAAAACGATGCGTCAAGGGCAGACGCTGGACGCTTCAGAGAATCTTCCGAACCGCAAGCCACTTAGACGCCAGGGACACGGCTTGCGGAACGAGCGCCGCCGTTTGCGCGGAAAGGCTGCGCGAAAAACGAAAATGATGTCCCAGCACGGAAAGCAACGCCGCCTCGGGTCTGCCGCCATGCAGGGTCTCGCAAATGGATAATAGGGACTGAGGGGTAAGGTGGTGGGTCAAAGGGGAACGCTGGAAAACGCTTTCCAACTCTACCAGACGCACCATTTCGGGGATGTTGCCGGTATGGGCGTCGAAAAAACAGACATAATCATAGGCGGAAATCTCATCAGCCAGTTCGGGCGTCAATTGCAATTGGAAGGCAAAGTCAACGGCGGCAGATTGCGGAAAATCCTCTTCATACGAAGAGGGGGGCGTCAGCCCAAAGGCGGAAGCCAGCGCGCACAAGACATGCCAGGCGACGCCGTCGTCTTCGCGGTCCGGGTTTCCGTAGCCGAATAATAATGCGCGCTTCAACGCAGGCTCCTCTCCGTCTCTTTCGGTAACAAAAACGCTCAATCGGAGGACAATCCCCCGATTGAGCGCGTAAATCCCTCTTTCAGGTCAATCCCTTTTTAGGGTCTGGCGCAGCGAACCGTCGGGGTTGACCACATCCACTTGGATGGGCATCTGTCCAACCGCGTGAGTCGAGCAGGACAGGCAGGGGTCGTAGGCGCGGATGGCGGCTTCGACGCGGTTCAACATGCCTTCGTGAACTTCGGGACCTTTGACGTAGGTCTTCGCAACGCTGTCCACGGCGTTGCTCATCGCCCAGTTGTTGTGACCGGTGGAAACAATCAGGTTGACCCTGGTCAACATGCCGTTCTCGTCGGCGGTGTAGTCGTGAATCAACGTGCCGCGCGGGGCTTCAATCACGCCCACGCCGCGTCCCTTGAAGTCCTTGCGGGTGTTGAGGATGTCGGTGCTGAGGATGTCGGGGTCGTCGCACAGGACCTTGATGCGTTCCGCCGCAAACAGGGTTTCTATCAGGCGGGCATAGTGGTAGTACAGGGTGTTTTCCACCGGCTTGCCGTTGTTCAGGCTCTTGAACGCCTTGAGTTCCTCGTTTGCCAGCGGGGTATCTATCTTGTCGGCGATGTTCAAGCGTCCCAGCGGACCGACGCGGTAGACGCCGCCCGGGTATCCCATCTTCTTATAGAAGGGGAACTTGAGGTAGGACCAGGGCTCGACGTGTTCCTGGATATAGTCGAGGTAATTGGCAATCGGGAAGCGTTCCAGTTCCTTGCCTTCGCGGCTAATCAAGCGGACGTTGCCGTCGTAGAGTTCCAGGCCGTTTTCAGGGGTAATCAATCCGAAGTAACCGGTGGGGAACACGGCAAACTTGTTGATGTCTTCCATGTTCTTCGCCGCCCAGTCCTTCATGATGGTCAAACCGACCTGAATGGTGGCGATGGCTTCATCCACACCTTTGAGGATGTTGTCGCGTTCTTCGCGGGTAAGGGCTTTGTTCACGCCGCCGGGCACCGCAAAGACGGGGTGGATTTTGCGTCCGCCGAGGGTGCGGATGACTTCCTGCCCGAATTTGCGGAGCATTACGGCTTTGACGGTCAAATCGGGGTTGGCGGCGACCAAGCCGACCACGTTGCGGGTCTCCGGCGAGGAGTCGAATCCAAGCAACAGGTCTGGTCCCGCCAGTTCAAAGAAGTGCATCCCGTGGCTTTGCACCATCTGTCCCATGTGCATCAATTCGCGCAGCAGGCTGGCGGGGCGGGGCGGGGTCTGCCCGGTCAGGGCGTCGCCCGCCTTTGCCGAAGCCAGGTGATGACTCACCGGACAAATGCCGCAGATGCGCGGGGTGATTTGGGGCATTTCAAAATAAAGGCGCCCTTCGCAGAATTTTTCAAAACCGCGGAATTCGTTGACATGCATGTAGGCATGGTCAACGGTGTTGTCATCCTTCATGTGGATGGTCACCTTGGCGTGACCTTCGATACGGGTAACGGGTTCGATTGTAATTTTCTGTGGGCTCATGTTGACCTCTAATGCCAGTGCAATAACTCGTCTTTCAATTCGGGTTTGCGTCCCTGCGCCAGTTCGGCGAGGACGTGGAAGATGACATCCGCATCGGGCGGGCAGCCGGGGACATTGTAGTCCACCGGGACAACTTCATGGACGGCGCGAGTCTTGGTCATGGTGGCCAATTCGGGGTCATTGGGTATCTTGCTGCCCGGTTCGTTGCTGTCGGCGTCTTCATAGGCTTGTTTGAGCGCCGCTTCCACGCCGCAGAAATTCCGCATGGCGGGCACGCCGCCAAATACGGCGCAATCTCCCAAGGCTACCAGAATTTTGGCGCGCTTGCGCATCTTGTGAGCGACTTCTTCATTGGCGGTGTTGTTGACGCCGCCTTCCAACACGCCCACATCCACGCCGCTTTCGTCGGGTTCTTTCAAGTCAGTAATGGGGGTGGCGCGCAGGTCCACCAATTCAAGAACTTTCAAAATTCGCTCGTCCATATCAAGCAGGGACATGTGACAGCCGGCGCAGCCGCACATCCAATCAGAAGCAACTTTAGGTTTGTTCATTGGATACCTCTCTTATCAATTCAACGAAACGCTGGATTTGCGTTCCAAGACGGCTTTTTGCCAGTCGGCTTTCACTTTCAAGCCGGCGCGCTTGGCGACTTCGCTCAAGACCGTCACATGGTCTCGCACGTTTTCGGGCGGGTTGACCGCCTTGACGGCTTTTTGCGCTCGCCCGTCAAGATTGATGTAATGTCCTTCCTGCTCAGTCCAGACGGTAACGGGCAGGACGATATCCGCCTTCTCGGTCAAGTCGGATTGATAACACGCCTGCACCACCAGATAGGGCGCTTTCGACACCCGCTCGACCAGGGATTTGGAGGCGTAGTCGTCGCCCAACGCCACATAAACCGCCTGTTCTCCGTTAAGACTGAACGCCGTATCGAGACCCAATAGGCTGGCAGCCAGGCTATTCGCCTCTCCCTTGACGGAGAGCAGCCCAAAACGTTCGCCGTCCACAGCGCCTACGAGGACAGCCAGACGGTGAAGTTCCTCTATCAGGGCTTCGTCGCGCTGGGCGGTGACGCCCTTTCCGTATACGATAACGGGGGAAATGGAGCGCGCCAGCATCTGCGCCGCCTGAGTGAGGTCGTCCAACGAAACGCCCGAAGCGCTGAGCGCCTGTTCAATCAGTTTTTCAGGGTCGGAAAGTTTCAAGGGCGAACGTCCCAATCCTTCTTTCACGATAACCGCTTGCAAGCCCTTAAGGACAGCCAAGTCGGAGCCAGGCTTAATCTTGAGCGCCGTGTTCGCCAGGTAATCCATCTCGTCCACGTCAGAGGCAATGCGGAGCATATGCGCTCCCTTGGGCAGGTTGCGCTTGAACAGGAAACCCGCCACCATGTGACTGCGGTAGAGGTTCGCCCCAATGCACAATACTGTATCTGCGTTCTTCAAAACGTCGAGTTTGCCCTCGAAAGCGCCGTTCTTTTCGGCAAAGCGCATCACCGCCGCAGTCGGCGCGCCTTCTTCGAGGCTGGTCACCATGCCGCCCTTGAATTTCTCGACAAAAAGCGCCTTGAACAGGGCAAGCGCTTCCACCGGCAAACGGGTGGATGCAAGCGCGGCAACGCTGTTCTTCTTGCCGGCAAGCGGTTTAATTTTTTCGGCGAGGGCTTCGAGCGCCTCGTCCCAGGAAACGGGCTCAAGTTTTCCATTCTTCCGCATCTGTGGGCTCGTAATGCGGACACGGGACTCTTGCATGGGGTGGTAGCGTCCATGTTCGCAAAGCAGGCCGTGGTTGACTCCGCCTTCCCAATCGCCTTCGATGCGGACGACGCGGTTGTTGCGAACGAGGAGTTTGACCGAACAGCCTACCGAACAACCGACGCAGACCGACTTGAACTCCTGCATATTCTCGTCGTGTCCCTGATATGCGCTCGTGCGGTCAATCAACGCGCCTGTCGGACAGACCTGAACGCAGGTTCCACATTTGATACAGGTGCTTTCGCCCAGCGGCACGTCTGTGTCGGCGACAATCGCGCTGGCTGCGCCGCGTTCTG
>JAIWOB010000047.1 GCA_020217065.1 Chloroflexota bacterium
CATTTCCTGCAAAGTGACGCTCCAAATCAAACCAAAGACGTTAAAGCAAAATCCGTAGATACCCATCGCAACCGTCAACACAGGGATGGGAAATTTCAAACCGAACAACAAGAGAATAATACCGTTGATTAGAATGGCAAGGTATCCCAACAAGCCGCGCCGCCGCAGGCGTTTGAACTGTCCCAACACAAGAGCGCTGAGAACGTACCCCGTCGAAAACGCCGAGCCAAACCAACCCAATACGGCGACATCCGCTCCGAGGTCATCCTTGATGAGAAAAGGCAAAGACACCGCCCGCGGGCTGCCTTCCATGATGTTTAGAAAACCAAAAATAATAATGGTAATCCAAATCCACGGGACGGCGATGACGGCGTCGAAGCCTTCGCGTAAGTCGAGGATGCCGCGTTTGACGGTCTGGCGCAAAGAACGGGACTTCATCATCCCTTCCTCTTTTTTCGGCATGTCGCCCAAACCTGAACGCAAAAGGAAGAAAACGAACACGGCGGAGATGAAAAACGAAAAGGAATCCAAAACAAAGGCGAGGGACGTGCCGCCCGCCGCAACCAGCGACGCGCCAACAATGGGACCAATGACGCCCATGATGCGCTGACTGAGCCCGTTCAAAGAGTTGGCGCTGGTCAGCATATCCGCAGGCACGATTTGCGGAATGACCGCATTGTAGGCGGGGAAGAAAAACGCTTCGACAAAGCCGAAAAGCAGGCTGGCAATGTAAATATGCCAGATTTCCAACACGTCGAGCCAGGCGAAGACGGCGATAAACGCGACCACCGTCCCGCTGAGTAAGTCGGAAAGAAACATGATGCGAACGCGCGGAAAGCGGTCCACGACGATGCCGCCGATGAGAATGAAAATCAACAGCGGAATTTGTGAAAGCACAAGCGCCGTGCCCATCGCAGAGGCGGAACCTGTCTTTTCGAGCACCCACCATGCCAGGGCAATGCGATGAAGGTTATCCCCTAATCGGGAAACGGTCTGCCCTGTCCAAAGCAGGGCAAAGGGACGATGAGTGAAGGCGCGCAGAATATTCATGACGTGGAAGTTGGCAGTATAGCACGAAAACAAAATGCCCAACCAATTGGCGGGGCATACACTACGGGAGCGCGGCGCTTGGAGATTAAATTGCCAATCCCCAAGCGCCAATCTCCGCCTACTTCACTCAATTGAAATCAAAAACTGGTAATGCGACTGACCGCCTTCCTGCACTTCGACTTCCAGGTTGGGGTATTTTTGCCCGACGACGTCCTTGATGCGATTGGCTTCGGCGTGGGAGACGCCCTCGCCGTAGAACAGCGTCACCAGTTCGTGTTCGGCGGCGTCCGCCTTTTCCAACAAACCCATCACGCCCTGCTCCACCTTTTCGGCGGAAACGACCAGCTTACCGTCAAGCAGAGCAATCACCTGCCCGTCCCTCACCTTCACGCCGTCAATTTCGACGCTGCGCGTGGCGACGGTAATTTCGCCCGTTTTGACGGTGGAAATCGCTTTCGTCATTTTCTCGGCGACCGCTTCCAAATCGCCGTCGGGGATGAGCGAAAGCATGGCGGTCAACCCTTGCGGGACAGTGCGCGTCGGCACTACAGCCACCTGCTTGACCGTAACCTCCTTCGCTTGATTCGCGGCGAGGATGATATTCTTGTTGTTCGGCAAAATAATAACCTTGTCTGTGGGAAGATTTTCAAACGCGTTCAAAATATCCTGCGTCGAGGGATTCATCGTCTGCCCGCCGGAGACAATCGCGGCGACGCCCAGGCTGGCAAAGATGCGGCTCAAGCCCGCGCCGGGCGAAACAGCCACCACCGCAATTTGCCCCGGCTCCACAGCGGCAAACTGAATCTGCGAAGATTTTTGAATGCCGTCCATCTGCGCCATTAAGTTTTCAATGGCGACCTTTGTCACCGTGCCGATGCCCATGATGTAATCAATCGGCTCATAACGTTTCTCGGTCGGGACGTGGATGTGCATACGGTACATGCCTTCGCCTTCGCCAACTTGAATGGACGTGCCCATCGCCTCCAGCCTGCCGTAAAACGATTCAAGGTTCAGTTCGCCGGACGGAACGAAATCCACAACCACTTCGTAATCCTGTCCCTCTTCGACTTCCTCCATCGCGTCCTGTAAATTCATCGCGGAAAGCGGCTGCACGCTCATGGTCGGCGTCTCCAAAGATTCGCCGTATACGTAGCGCAGCATCCCTTCAAGAATAAAAAACAGACCCTTGCCGCCGGAATCGACTACTCCAGCCTGCTTAAGAACAGGAAGCAATTCGGGCGTCCTTTTGACCGCTTCGTCGGCGGCTTCGACCGCCGTTTCGAGAATTTCTATCGTATCCTTCGCCGACCCCAAAGCGGATTCTGTCGCTATCGCCACCTCTTTGATGACAGTGAGAATCGTCCCCTCCACAGGGCGCACGACGCCTTTATAAGCGGTGTCCCGCGCCTCGCCAAACGCCCGCACGAGCGATTCCTTGTCCAACAGGGCTTTATCATGCACGCTGCGCGAAAAGCCGCGCAAAATCTGGCTGGTGATAACGCCTGAGTTTCCGCGCGCGCCCATCAAGGCTCCCTTTGAAACCATCGCCGCCATTTCGCCTAAATGGCGAACGCCTGAATCTTTAACTTCGTTCCAAGCGGCTTGCAAAGTCAACACCATATTCGTTCCGGTGTCGCCGTCGGGCACGGGAAAGACGTTCAGGGAATTTACAATTTGCTGATTGGTGCGCAGCCAGGTCAAGCCGGCGTCAATAAGACGCTTGAAAGACTGTCCGTCAATCGGCGTCTTGCGGAATTTTTCAACGCGCGCAACGTCCATACTCATAATTTTTTCGCTCCTCACTCCGAATCGCTGACGCGCAACCCCGCCACATGCACATTAACCGAATGAACCGGCAGTCCAAGCGCCTTCTCTACTTGAAAACGAACGGTATTCGCCACGCTTTGCGCCACTGAAGTGACGCGCGTGCCGTATTCGATAATGACGTGAATGTCAATGTCAATGTCTTCGCCGGAATAACGGACGGAAACGCCGCGCAGGGGTTCGTGGGTAATTCGCGCCACAATGCCGTCCGCCAGGTTTTTCGGCGCAAGCCCCACAACGCCGTAAGATTCCAAAGTGGCTCGGTAGGCAATCGTCGCCACCGCGTTTGGCGAGATGTGAATCCCGCCGAGAGTTGTTTTATCGTCGCCCATGGTTTTCCTCGTCAATCATGTGGTCACTGTCTGTCGCCGATTTTAACAAGAACGCTCAAATCTTGGGAGCGTAAAAGCCGCCGATTTCACATTCAACGCCAAAAGGCTTTGAACTCCGTAAACAGGTCCTGTTCCTATTTTAACATCTTCTCTTGAAGAAGGTTGCGTTGTATGGTAAAATGTCGCGCCTTCCATTAGAAAGCGTTATCGGCATCATTGTACTTGAAAGGATGTTCAAAATGGCTAAATGCAGTTCCTGCGGCAAAACGACCACCTTCGGTCACAATCGTTCTTTCTCTCAGCGCGCCACCAATCGCGCGTTCAAGCCCAACCTGCAAAAGGTGACGGTGATGGAAAAAGGACGGATGGTCAAAAAGGTTCTCTGCGCCAAGTGCATCAAGACGCTCGGCAAATCTGCGGCGTAAACGCCTTTTCCGCCAAAGGTCACGGCTTGCGCCGTGATTTTTGTTTAAGACGGGGCGCATTCGCGCAGCAGGCGGATTCCCTCGGCTGCGCCCTGCGGGTGTTTAAAAATTCCATTGCCCGCGACAAAGACGTTTGCCCCAGCCGCATACATTAAAGGAAGGGTTTGGGGCGTGATGCCGCCATCCACTTGCAAAAACGCTTTTGAACCAAGCGCGTCCAGCCTGCGGCGGACTTCTTGCACTTTCGCAATCATTTCCGGCATAAAAGTCTGACCCGAATATCCGGGGTTCACGCTCATCACCAACACCAGGTCGGCGAGGGGCAAGGCGGCTTCGAGCGCCGAAACCGGCGTGGCAGGGTTAAGCGTCACGCCAGCCGCGCAGCCAAGCGACTTTATCTTTTCAAGCGTTTGCGGCAGGTTTGGGCATGTCTCAACGTGAACGGTAAGGCGGTCCGCCCCAGCCGCCGCAAATTCTTCCAGGTGGGCGTCAGGGTTATCAACCATCAAATGCGCGTCAAGAGGAAGCCGCGTAGCGCGGCGGCACGCCTGGACAAAGAGAGGTCCAACCGTAATGGTCGGGACAAAATGACCGTCCATCACGTCCACATGAATCCAGTCCGCGCCTGCGGATTCACAGGCGGCAATTTCATCTCCCAAACGGGTAAAATCGGAGGCGATTATTGAAGGGGCAAGAAAATAAGCGGGCATATTAAGAACAATCAAGGTTGCGGCAAGCCGTCAAATATCGGCTCAAAGACGACGGTGGTCAACTCGGAGCCAAAAAGCGAAAGATGGTCGTCGTCTTTATAGACGGGAAGACCGTCAATGGCGACGCGGCATTGATTATCCACGCAGAGCGCTTTCCAGGGGTCAACGACCTGAATATCGTATTTGTCGCGCAAAGCGTCCAAAACGGCAAAGGCTTTTCGGTTTCGCGCTAAATATTCATCCACTGAAGGCGCGATAATCTCGTTGAGGTCGCGCCCGCTGCGAACGGCGATGAAATTCGCCGAAGGCACATCATACCCGATTTCCGGCACCGGCGAAACGATAACGACCCTGCGCTTCATCTTCAACAGGGACGCCACGGTCTCTTCCAAGCCGCGCTCGACCATCCGCTCGTAACTTGCGTTTTGCAAAGCCGCTGGAAAGAAGCCGGCTAGAAGCGGCTTCGTCGTCTGCGGCGGTTGGTATTCTCCTTCGATGTAAAAAGACCAACGCGCGGCAAGAATAACCGTTGAAATTTCAGGATGAAGGGAAAGATAACGAAATACGCCGTCGTTATATTCGGCGCAAGATTGCGTGACGGCGTGAAAATCTTCCGCCACGCCAAACAGCGGAGGACAGGACAACTTATAAGTAAAATATCCAGCCGCGCCATTGTTGCGGGCGGCGCGCTCCACGGGACGGCGCAACGACTCAGCGTGAGAATCGCCCCACAGGATAAACGAGGCGGGCTGGGATTTGTCTCCGATGAGGCAAGGCTTCACGCCCTCGGTGACGCCGGCGCAATCTGTGTAGTGATTGGTCGCCTCCTTATCAAGATAATCCGCCAACGGCGTACCGCCCTCGCGTTGGGGAAAACCGTCGAAGCGGTAGACCGCGCCAGCGGCGGCGGCAAGGACGACCAGCGCGCCAAACCCCAACGAAAACGCCTGCCGCGCAGAAAGGAAGCTGCGAGAACGAAACGGCGTTTCCACAAAACGCCAGGACAAAATTGAAATCAAAAAGACGACCGCCAAGAGCAGAAAAGTCTCCAACTGGTTTAGCGGGCGAATCAGGTAATAATTTGCGAAGATAAACAGGGGCCAATGCCACAAATAGAGCGAATAGGAAATCTGCCCAACAAAGACCGCTGCGGGAGAGCCAAGCGCCGCGCCAACGGGAAAACGCCCCGCGCCGCCGCTGTAGATAATCAGCGCCGTCCCCAAAACGGGAGGAATTGCGGCGAGTCCGGGAAAAGGCGTTTGGTCGGTATAAAATAACACAGGGAAGAGAGTCATTAAAACGCCGGCGAATCCCAAAAAAGCGTTCACTTTGTTTTGCCGAATAACGGGAAAAAGATTCAGCGCCAACAAGCCGCCCACAAGCAGCTCCCAGGCGCGCAAATGCGACAGGTAGAAAGCGGAAGTTGCGTTACCGGCGCTGACGGCAGATACGGCAAACCCCAGAGACGCCAGCCCGCTCAAAACCAGGATGGGTTTGACGTATCGCCGCGCCCAACGGTAAACAGCGTACAAGAAAAGCGGGTAAACGATGTAAAACTGCTCCTCCACCGCCAGCGACCAGGTGTGCAGCAGCGGTTTGAGCGAGGAAGGCGCGTCGAAGTATCCCGCCTCGCCCCAGAAATTAATGTTCGAGTAGAACAACATGGTCGCAAACAGGCTTTTGGCAAACGACTTCAAGCGTCCCGAATCATATAACATCACCGACGCCGCCAGGGCAAAAACCGCCATCGCCGTCAAGGCGGGCAGGATGCGGCGCACCCGCCGCTCGTAAAATTTTGCCAGCGTAAACTCGCCCGCTTCGATTTCCCGCGCGATAATGGAAGTGATGAGAAAGCCGGAGATGACAAAAAAAATATCCACGCCAATATATCCCCCGGAAAAAGCCGAGAAACCGGCGTGATTAAAAACAACCGCCAATACCGCAATCGCCCGCAGTCCGTCTATATCCGCCCGATACGCCGGCTTCATAGAATCCCGCCGGGATTGAGAAGTTGTCAAAGCCGCCGCAGACATTTATTTGACGTATGAGAAATAAACCATCATCCAAAAAGGGATGAGCCCGCCTACCGCCAGCAGCGCCAGCAAAGAAAGCCCCACCGTCACCCAGTCAATTTCTTCATGGGCGTATTCCTGTTCGGTCTCCGGCGCTTGGCGGGAAACGACGGGAGCGGGCTGAACGGGACGGACGGGAGCGGGGACAAGAGGCGGCGGCGGAAGAGGCATTTCCCTCGTCGCCGGCGGAGAGACCGGACGAGCGGCGGGAAGAGGCGAAACGGCAGGCGGCGCATCGGGAACGGTTCCAAACTTCAACAGCACGCGCCCCAACTGGTCGGCGGTGCGATAACGCGCGGAAGGCTCTTTCGAAAGCACTTTTGCAATGATTTCTTCGAGGGCGGCGGGAATATCGGGGATGTACTCGCGGATGGGAATAGGGCGCGCGGAAATGTGCAAACGCGCCAGTTCTTCAAGCGTAGAGGCGGTAAAGGGCGGCGCGCCGCTCAAAAGTTCGTACATGACGACGCCGATGGAGTATACGTCAGAGGCGGGAGAGAGCGCTTCGCCCCGCGCCTGTTCGGGGGAAAAGTAAAGCGGCGACCCCCACACAACGTCGCTTTTTTCGCCGGGCGCCATCGTCGAAAGCGCGCGCGCAATCCCAAAATCGGTGACCTTAAGACGCCCATCCGCCGAGACCAGCATATTGTGGGGCTTTACGTCGCAGTGAACAAGACCCGCGCGGTGAGCGTATCCAAGCCCCGCGCAGGCTTGAATGATGAGCGGAATGCCCGCTTCCACGCTAAAACGCCCGCGCTCGCGGATTAACTGCTTCAAGTCTTTGCCGGGAATAAATTCCATGACGATGAAAAGCAGGTCGTCGGCTAAACCAAAATCATGCACGGTGACGATGTTGGGATGCGAGAGGTTCGCGGCGGAGCGCGCTTCGGTGCGAAAACTTTTCTGAAAATCGGCGTTGCTCGAATAATCCTTGCGCAACACTTTGATTGCGACGTAGCGGTCCAGCGTCAAATCGCGGGCGCGAAAGACTTCTGACATGCCGCCGGCGCCGAGTTTTTGAAGAAGTTGATAGCGGTTGTTAAGAAGGGTCGGTTCGGTCATCGGCGGGAATTATATCATCTCGCGATTTATAATTTAGGCGTACGGTCAACCCGCCTCGCAGTAGGATATAATCCGCGCGATGGACTTGAAACCCTACCTCAATCGTTCCGTGCTTCTGGGCGCTGTGGGCTTTGCAGGCGGCTTCCTATTGATTGCGTTGATTGTAATCGGCTTCGCGTCGCCACGGCTCTCGCCCGAAGTGGGCTTCGCCCCCGCCGACCTGACCGTAATTCCCGCCCCCACCCACACTCCCAATGTGACGCCCTCGCCCACCCTCGACCCGGCGCTCGTCAGCCCCACGCCCGACCCGACTCAAATCAGCGTTGGAGGTTACGTTCAAATCAGCGGCACGGAAGGCGAGGGATTGCGAATTCGCGCCGCGCCGGGCTTGAACAGCGATACGGTTTTCTTTGGCGAAGAGTCGGAAGTCTTCATGGTGCGCGACGGTTCGCAGACGATGGACGGTTATGTCTGGTGGTATCTTGTCGCGCCTTACGATGAAACGCGCGCCGGCTGGGCAGCAGCCGATTTTTTGGCGGTTGTCCCTTCGCCGTAACAGAGTTTGGACTCCAGGACAAATGAGGAAAATATGCAGCATAAACCTACCAGCATCAACGCCAGCAAGAGCAAAAAGGAATTCACCATCGTCTGGGACGACGGGCACGTGAGCGTGTACCCCTTTGGGCTGCTGCGCGCCGCCTGCCCCTGCGCCTCCTGCCGAGGCGGGCATGAAAACATGAAATCCGAGCCGGACGCGGAAGTATTTACGCGCCAAATGGAAGATTCCCCCGCCACCCGTCTCACCAACGTCGTCGCTGTCGGCTCCTACGCCGTCACCATTGTCTGGGAAGACGGTCACGATTACGGAATTTATAATTGGTATTACCTGCGCGCCCTTTGCCCCTGCGACGCCTGCCGGCGGGAAAGCGCGCAAAGGCAGAGCGGTTAAATTTCCTCTCGACACAGCCTCGCCCACTCCTCGATGGAGAGGGTCTCGGCGCGGCGCGCAGGGTCTATGCCCGCCGATTTCAACAAGGCTTCCGCTTGCGGGGGGGTGAGGCGCAGCCCCGCCGAGAGCGCGTTGCGAAGATTTTTACGCTTTTGACCAAATCCCGCTTTGACGAATTTAAAGAAAGAAGAAAGATTCGAGGCGGGAATCAACGGCTGGGGGTAAACGTCCACCCGCAAAATGGCAGAATCCACGGCAGGGACGGGATAAAAGGCTCCAGCGGGAATCACGCCCGCAATGGACGGTTTGCCGTACACTTGCACGCTCAACGCCAATACGCTCAAATCGCCGGGCAAGGCGCAAACCCGCTCGGCGACTTCCTTTTGAATAGTCAGCGCAATGCGGCGCGCGCGGCGCGCAGGGTCGCCTTCCAAAAGATGGCGCATGATGGCGGAGGTAATGTAATACGGAATGTTGGCGACCACAAGATAATCGGGGCGGCTGACGATTGCCGAAACGTCCGTCTTCAGGATGTCGCCTTGCAAAAGACGCACATTGGCATACGGCGCAAGGACAGCCCGCAGCGGCGGAATCAGGCGCGGGTCCAATTCAATGGCGGTCACTTCTCGGGCAGCCAAAGCCAGATAGCGGGTCAGACTCCCAAGCCCCGAACCAATCTCCAGCACAGCGTCTTCCGCTTGAATTTCAGCGGCGCGAACAATGCGTTCCAGTGCGGCGGGGTCCTGCAAAAAGTTCTGACCCAGCCTTTTGTCGGCGCGCAATCCAAAGCGTTTGAGAAGGGCGGCGGCGTCGAGGGGAGCAAGCGCGGAAAAATCGTTCATGGACAAAAGGAAGACGAGGCTTCCTCCTCTTCTTTCGCTGGAATGGCGGCGGAAGCGGGGATTTGGGGCCACAGCCCAGCCTGAAAACGCGCCGTGTATTCGCGCAGGATTTCAAAATCGGCATCAAAGATGAGCAGACCGTTTGGGTATTCCGGGTCTTCATAAATACGGACTTCGGTGAAGAGCTCTTCGGGAAAACTGGCAAAGGCGATATTTTCTACGGGGAGTTTCGAGCCGAGGCACGCCAACTGGCTGAGTTGGTCGGGCGTGAAGTCGGTCTGGATGTTATCTTGAAACGACTGGATAAGGTCGGGAATTTGGGTCACAATGGACGGGCTGAGGACTTTCTCACGGATGGCGCAGAGAATCAGGTTTTGGTTGCCAACCCGCTCGAACATGCCTTGTTTGCGGTTGCGCGCCACTTTCAACGCCTCCGCGCCGTTGAGGTGATGCCTGCCGATGGTCAATCCCGTATTGTAGGCGGTCTCCATATCTGGGATTTCGACGGTAATGCCGTCTATGGCGTTGACAATGTTCTCAAAGGTACGCATGTTGACGGCGAGATAATGGTCGGTTTGAACGCCAAAATTGAGGTTGAGCGTCAACGCCAACAAGCCCGGTCCCTGACTGGGGTCGTCCCAATAGGCAAAACCGTCGCCGGGCTGTCCATAGAGGTACGCCTGATTGAGTTTTCCGTGGTTCAGCCCGTTGAGATTATCCGCAATATATGGAAT
>JAIWOB010000048.1 GCA_020217065.1 Chloroflexota bacterium
GAACTCTCCATCCAACTGGCGGAGCGGTTCGGCGGCGAAATCGTCTCGGCGGATTCGCGCCTCTTCTATCGCGGCATGGATATCGGCACCGCCAAACCTTCACGGGAGGAAATGGCGCGGGTCGCGCATCATTTAATTGACATCGTCAATCCAGACGAAACTTTGAGCCTGGCGGTTTTTCAGCAAAAGGCAAAAGAGGTCATTGCGGCGATTCACCGCCGCGGCAAACTCCCCTTCCTGGTGGGCGGGACAGGGCAATACATTCGCGCCGTGACGGAGGGCTGGTCGCCGCCGCAAGTCGTCCCCAATGAACGATTACGAAGAGCGCTGGAAAGGCTGGCGGAAGAAAAAAGCGCCGCATGGCTGCATGAGAAGCTTCGCATCCTCGACCCCGAAGCGGCGGATAAGATTGACGCCCGAAACTTCAGGAGGACAATCCGCGCCCTGGAGGTGATTTTTACAACCGGCAAAAGATTCTCCAGCCAGCGCCAGCGAAGCGAAACGCCGTACCGCCTGCTGACCATTGGGCTGATTCGCCCGCGCGAGGAGTTATACCACCGGGTGGACGCGCGGATTGAATTGATGTTCGCCGGCGGTCTTTTGGAAGAAGTGAGAGGCTTGCTCGCAAAAGGGTACTCCCCAGACCTGCCCAGCATGTCGGCAATCGGCTACCGGGAAGCCGTCCGCGTGGTCAGGGGCGAATGGAGCGAAGACCAAGCCAAAATCGAGATGCGCCGCCAAACGAGAATTTTTGTCCGCAGGCAATCAAATTGGTTCAAGGAGTCCGATTCACAAATTCAATGGTTTCATCCCCAAAACCGGGACGAAATCGAAGCGCATTTGCGTAACTTTGCGCAAAATGAAGTGTTGTAATTGACTTTTAGTTTCTTCGCGTATATACTTTGTTCATCGTTCATAATCACCAACCAAAGGAGAAGAGGCATGAACAATAAACCGTGGCTGGCGCACTATGACAAGGGTGTGTCGCCGACAATCGAATATCCCAATGCGCCGCTGTTTCACTTTGTCGAAGAAGCGGCGCGCAAATACCCCGACCGCGCCTGCACCATATTCAAAGGCGCGGTTATTTCTTATAAAGAGATGAACGCGTTGACGGACGCCATGGCTGCCGCCCTCGTCGAGATGGGCGTCAAAAAGGGAGACCGCGTGGGCATCTTCATGCCCAACACCCCCCAGTTTATCATCGCCTATTTCGGCATTCTCAAGGCGGGCGGCGTGGTGGTCGCGGTCAACCCGACTTACCCGGTGGACGAAATCGTCTTCCCCGTAAAAGACGCAAACATCGAAATCATGTTCACCTTGAGCCGTTTCTATGGAAAACTGCAAGAAACGCGCAAACGCTCCAACTTAAAACGCCTCATCGTCTCAAACATCAAGGAAACCCTGCCGCCCCTGCTGCGTCTCTTGTTCACGCTCGCAAAAGAGAAAAAGGAGGGCGACCGTCTGGAGCGTCTGGACGAGGGCGACGTGTGGATGCAAGACCTGCTCAAGAAACACGCCGGCGCTCCAAGACCGGCGGTTGAAGTCGGTCCCGACGATATGGCGCTCTTCCAATATTCCGGCGGAACGACCGGCGTTCCCAAGGGCGCAGTCGCCCTGCACCGCAACGTAGTGGCAAACACCCTGCAAATGAAGGAATGGTTTGTCACCGCCGAAGATGGAAAGGAAACCGTCCTGATGGGCATCCCGCTCTTCCACGTCTACGGGATGGTGGCGGGCATGAACTTCGCCATGACCACCGGCGCGAGCATGGCGATGGTTCCCAACGCCCGCGACTTGAAAGACGTGCTGGATAACATCAGCAAGTACAAGGCGACCATCTTCCCCGGCGTGCCGACGCTCTACAACGCCATTAACAACCATCCCGACGTCAAGGCGGGAAAATACGACCTGTCCTCCATCAAGGCTTGCATCTCCGGCTCCGCGCCGCTGATGCGGGAAACCAAGGAGCAATTCGAAAAATTGACGGGCGGCAAGGTCTTTGAAGGCTACGGTCTTTCGGAAGCCCCCACCGCCACCCACTGCAACCCGCTTTTGGGAGAAAATAAAACCGGCTCCATCGGGATGCCCCTGCCCGATGTGGACGTGAAAATCATCAGCCTGGACGACGGCGAAACCGAACTGCCTCAAGGCGAAATCGGCGAAATCGCAATTCACGGACCGCAGGTGATGAAGGGCTATCACAACATGCCCACCGAAACGGAAAACACGCTGCGGAAGATGAAGGACGGCAAAGTGTGGCTCTTCACCGGCGACATTGCCCGCATGGACGAAGACGGCTATTTTTACATCGTGGACCGCAAGAAGGAACTCATCAAACCCGGCGGTTTCCAAGTGTGGCCCCGCGAAGTGGAAGAAGCCCTGATGTCGCATCCGAAAGTATTGGAAGTGGGAGCGGGCGGCATTCCCGACCCTCAGCGCGGCGAGACGGTTAAGGTTTGGGTGGTGCTAAAACCCGGCGAAACCGCAACCGAGGAGGAATTAAAGGCGCACTGCAAGGAAAGGCTGGCGCCGTACAAAGTGCCGACTCATTATGAATTCCGCTCGGAATTGCCCAAGACGACGGTCGGCAAAATTCTGCGCCGCGAGCTCGTAAGACAGCATAAAGAAAGCACGCAGATAAATCGTTAAACGGTCTTCAGGAAGTCCACTTAAACGAACAGCCGCGTTTTCTCGCGGCTGTTTTTTTATTATACGGGGAAAAATCTACGCCATCTGCGGCGTTCCGCTCTTCTTGCCGAAGGGCGAAGGGAAGAGTTTTTCGAACTCTTCGCGGTTGATGGATTCGACTTCGAGAAGTTTTTGAGCGACCAGGTCCAACTGTTTGCGATATTTCTTGACCAGCGATTTGGCGAGTTTATACGAGTCCTCCACAATCTTGCGGACTTCGCGGTCAATTTGCTCGGCGACGGCTTCGGAGTAATCGCGCTGTTCGGAAATTTCACGCCCGAGGAAAATCATCTCCTCTTTTTGCCCGTAAGTCAGCGTGCCCATCTCCGCGCTCATGCCGAGGCGGGTGACCATCGCCCGCGCCATGCGAGTCACCTGTTCAATGTCGTTGGAAGCGCCGGAAGTGATGTCGTCAAAGACCAATTCTTCGGCGGCGCGCCCGCCCAGCGCCATGGCAAGGGTGGCGAGAATTTTCTTGCGCGACATAAGAATACGGTCTTCGTCGGGGCGGAACCAGGTCACGCCGCCGGCTTGTCCGCGCCCCACAATGGAAACCTTTTGAACGGGGTCCGCCTCGGCGATGGCGTTCGCCACCACCGCGTGACCCGCCTCGTGGTAGGCGATGATGCGCTTTTCTTCGTCGGAAATAAGGCGGGATTTGCGCTCCGGACCCATTACGACTCGCTCGATGGCTTCTTCCAGTTCAGACTGTCCGATGGATTTCTTATTGCGGCGGGCGGCTAGAATCGCGCCCTCATTGACAAGGTTCTCCAAGTCCGCGCCGACAAAGCCGGGCGTGCCGCGGGCGATTGCGGCAAGGTCCACTTGCGGGTCCAGGGGCTTGCCCTTGACATGCACCTTTAAAATGGCTTCGCGTCCCTTCACATCCGGGCGGTCCAGGGTGACGCGGCGGTCAAAGCGACCGGGGCGCAGCAGCGCCGGGTCGAGGATATCGGGGCGGTTGGTGGCGGCGATAATGATGACGTTGGTGTCGGTGTCGAAGCCGTCCATTTCAACCAGCATTTGATTGAGCGTTTGCTCACGCTCGTCGTGAGAGCCGCCCAACCCCGCGCCGCGCTGGCGGCCGACGGCGTCAATTTCGTCCACGAAGATAATGCAAGGGGAATGCCGCTTCGCCTGGTCGAAGAGGTCGCGCACGCGGCTCGCGCCCACGCCCACAAACATCTCGACAAATTCGGAGCCAGAGATGGAAAAGAAAGGCACGCCCGCCTCGCCGGAAACGGCTTTCGCCAGAAGCGTCTTGCCTGTGCCGGGAGGTCCAACCAATAAAACGCCCTTCGGGATGCGCGCGCCCAGTTGAATAAATTTTTGCGGCTCTTTGAGAAACTCAACCACCTCGGCGAGTTCCTGCTTCGACTCGTCCGCCCCGGCTACATCGGCAAAGGTGACGGTAGGGTGTTCGCCGCTAAACATGCGGGCGCGGGATTTTCCAAACGACATGGCGGCGTTATTGCTGCCCTGCGCCTGACGGAAGATGAACCACAGCACCCCGCCCATCAATAAGACAGGCAGAATGTAAAACGCGCCGCTCAAGACTCCCGTCCACATGGAAGGGGCGCTGACTTCGATATTAACCTTTGCAAGTTGTTGAGGCGTAACCCCTAAATTGCGAAGTTGCTCCACCAGGGGAGTGTCCGGCTCTTTGCGAGACTGCACCGCTTCTTTCTCGGAGCCCTCCGCGCCGACAACGCGGATGGTATTATCGTTCGCAATAATAATGCGGGCGACCTGACCCGCCTGCACCTGCCTTGCCAAGTCGCTCAAAGTCAGGTTCTGAGTGACGCTGGCGCTGTCTCGAAAGCCCATGTAAAGCATGGCTGCAATGGCGACAATCAGCAGGAAATACACAAAAAACGACTGATTACGGGAATTCACAAAATCCTCCAAGTTCTACTTACGGGCGGATTATACCAAGCCCAATGCCTAGACGACGCGTGGAGAGGAAATTTATACGATTTTCTAACGAGGTTAATCCAGGATTAACTCCACAGGGCAGTGATCCGAGCCCATGACGTCGCCGTGAATTATCACGTCCCTGACGCGGGGCATCAGGCTTTCGGAAACGAGGAAATAATCCAACCGCCAGCCGATTCCCCGCTGACGGGCGTTCAAGCGATAGGTCCACCAAGTGTATTCGACTTTATCGGGATAAAGGCGGCGGTAAGCGTCCACAAAACCGTTGTCCAAAAACTTCTGCACCCATTCGCGCTCTTCGGGCAGAAAACCGGAGGTCTTTTCGTTCTCTTTGGGATTCTTCAAATCAATGGGCATGTGCGCGGTGTTGAAGTCTCCGGTAATGACAATTTGCTCGCCGCGCCGGCGCAGTTCGCCGCACAATTTGAGCAAATAGGCGTAGAAATCCAGCTTATACGCCACACGGTCATAGCCGCGCTGCCCATTCGGAAAGTACACATTGAACAGGCGCACCCCGTCCCACACGGTTTGAATGACCCGCCCCTCGACGTCGAACTCCTCCGCCCCCATCCCTTTGACAATTTCATCAGGCTGGCGTCTAAAGAAAGTAGCCACGCCGCTGTAACCGGCGCGCTGCGCCGCGTTCCAAACATGAGGAAGACGCAGCGCGGCGCGCTGTTCCTCGCTTAACTGCTCCTCGCGCGCCTTGACTTCCTGCAAACACAACACATCCGGCTGCCGCTGAAACGCCCAATCCAGAGCGTTTTTGCCGAGGGCGGCGCGAATCCCATTCACGTTCCAAGTGATAATTCTCATCGTTTAGTCCTTGTTTTTTTCTATGGTAAACTTGCGGCAACAGACAGGAGAAACATGAACAACACCACCGTCAAGCGTATCCTTTGCATCGAAGACGAACAGGAGATGATTGACCTCATCCAACTCATTCTCACCCGCCGCGGGTTTGAAGTAAGGGGCGCCTCAGGCGGAAAAGAGGGACTTCAGGCGGTGCGGGAATTGCATCCCGACCTGGTTTTGCTCGACCTGATGATGCCAGACATGGACGGATGGGAAGTATACCAACAAATGAAAGCGGACGAAGCCACGCGCGGCATCCCGGTTATCATCGTTACCGCCAAGTCTCAAAATATAGACAAGGTTCTCGGTCTTCATATCGCTAAAGTGGACGATTATATTTCCAAGCCTTTTGGTCCGCAGGAATTGATAGACAGCGTGGAAAGAATATTCGCCTTGAAATCTTAAGAACCATGCCGCGCTTTGTCGTTGTTCAAAACCTGGCAAAAACAATCGCCAGTCCCCCGCGCGTCGGTTATTGCGATTCTTTTCTCTGCCGCTTGCGCGGATTGACGTTCCGCAGCGCAATCGGGACGGATGAAGGGCTGCTTCTCGTGGAAAGCCGCGATTCACGCTTTAATTCTTCCATTCACATGTTCTTCGTGCCCTTCGACCTTGCGGTTTTCTGGATTAATTCCGACATGACCGTCGTAGACAAGGTTCTTGCAAAGCCCTGGCGTCCAGCCTACCTGCCCAAAGAACAAGCAAAATATACGCTTGAGATTCACCCCAGCCGGATGGAAAATTTCAACGTCGGGGACAAAGTTGAGTTTATAGACGCGTCGTAAACCGCATCTCACCTCACCGCCAATGAAGAAACGGCTCTTTTTGCTTCTCCTGCCCCTATGCCTGGCGCTCGCCTCCGCTCAGCCCGTTCACGCGCAAGCGCCAGCGGGTCCCGTTTACATCGTCCAACCCGGCGACAGCCTTTCGTCCATCGCCGTCTTCTTTAACGTTAGCCTCACCGACCTAATGGCGGCAAACGGCATTTCAAATCCCAATCAATTAAGCGCGGGACAACAGTTGTTGATTCCCGGGCTTGAAGGAGTCAGCGGGCTTATCAATACCCAGCGGGTCAATTTCGGAGATTCCTACCGCAGTCTCACCCGCCGCAGCCAGGTTCCGTTAGACTTGTTCAAACGGCTCAATCACATTGTCAGCCCAAGCGAATTCTACGTCGGCGTGAATATGATTGTGCCAGTGCAGGAAAAGGGGCAGATTCTCGGCGCGCGCGTCTCGCCGCAAAAAGGAGAATCGCTCTTGGAAGCGGCGGTCAGACAAAACACCGACCTTTGGACCGTCGTCCATTACAACGGACTTCAAGGCTCCTGGGACGCCCTGCCCGGAGACGCGCTTTTCGCCCCCGGCGAGGACAACGGGCAAAACCCAAGCGGGCTGCCGTCCGCTTTCCTCAGCGCGGAAATTCGCGACTTGCCCATCAAGCAGGGCGGAACGGGCGTCATTAAAGTAAAGACCGCCAGCCCCAATGTGACGCTTGGGGGGATTCTGGTTGACCATCAACTTCATTTCTTCCCGCTGGAAGATGGAACGCAAGTCGCCTTGCAGGGAGTCCACGCCCTCTTGCCGCCGGGGGTATATCCGCTGCGGGTGGACGCTACGCTGCCGGATGGAAGCAGGCAATCTTACGAACAAAATATTCTTATCGTCACGGGAAATTATCCCGACGACCCATTATTATATGTGGACCCTGTGACGATTGACCCAGCCGAAACCGAACCGGAGTTAAACAAACTTATCAGCATCACCGCCCCGGTCACTCCGGAAAAATTATGGAACGGAGATTTCATCTCCCCCGCCTCTCAATACGCGGAATCCACTTACTTTACCTCCCGTTTCGGAAACCGCCGCACTTATATCGGAATCAACACCGACGTTTCCGTTCAAGGCTTTCACACCGGGCTGGATTTTGGCGGCGGAACGGGACTCCCCATCACAGCCCCGGCGCGGGGAAAAGTGGTTGTGGCGGAGCCCTGGACCGTGCGCGGAAACGTCACCATCATTGACCATGGCTGGGGCGTTTACAGCGGATTCTGGCATCAGTCCAAATTTTACGTTCAGGTTGGGGACCTGGTGGAACAAGGGCAGGTAATTGGCGAGGTTGGCGGGACAGGGCGCGTCACCGGCCCGCATTTACACTGGGAATTATGGGTGAACGGAATTCAGGTAGACCCTCTCGACTGGCTCACTTACTCCTACCCCTAGGAAAGAGAAGCGACTGGAGGGCAAATTGATTGCATGGAAGATTAAATTATGTTAAACTTCCGGTATCATGAGCAGCCTGGTAAATTTCCTTAAACAGTGCGATATTTTCTACCAATTGACGCCTGCCCAATTGGAGTTGGTGGCAAATATCTGCCAGGAAACAACTTACAACGACGGCGACCTCATCTTCCAAGAAAATAGCGGAAGCAAGGAACTATACATTATTTTACAGGGGGAAGTGGACATTTTAATCAACCGTGGCGGGGGAAGCGCCGACCATAAAGCAGCCGCCATCGCCCGTCTGCGGCGCGGGCAATCGTTTGGCGAGGTAGCGTTGGTGGATGAAGGGCTGCGCTCCGCTTCGGCGCGCGTCACGCAAAAGGACACTCGTTTGCTCCTCATCCAGCGCGAAAAATTAATGATGCTGTGCGAAGCCTATCCGCAGCTCGGTTATCGTCTTATGTACAACCTCGCGGCGGACCTCGCCATGAAAATTCGCAATACCGACTTGAGAATTCGCGAACAGTTGCTTTACAAACCCCAAGAGGACAAAAAAAGATAGAGCCGCCGCGCAAAACGATGTCGCCCTCAAAACCCTGTGAATTTCACTTACTATTTTTTCGCAAGTTTGATATACTGCTTGCCGTTCTACAGTTGGAGCGTTTGCGCCAAACATCGAGAGTACATCCCTTCGGCTGATGGTGCGTCATTTTACAAAACTGAAGGAGGTGATGCCGACATCGCTCGAGCATTGTCCGCTGTTTTTGTAAACCCGCATGCGCGGGACTTGAGTCCACTAATCAAATTTGGAGGAGCAAGAATGAATAAACGATTGTTCGTTTTACTTTCGGTGTTGGTCGTTGCCAGCCTGGCGCTTTCAGCCTGCGGCGGTGGCGGCGGCGGCGCAGCCAAAACCATAAAAATCGCCACCCAGTCCCCGCTCTCAGGCGACCAGTCGGTCGTCGGCGTTGACATCAAGCGCGGCGCCGAACTTGGTTTAGAGCAAATGAGCGGCGCATTGACCGAAATGGGCTTCAAGGTCGAACTGGCGCCCTTCGACGACCAGGCAAATCCTGACACTGGCGTTGCGAACGCCAAGCAGATTGTGTCCGACCCGGCGATTTTGTGCGTGGTGGGTCACTACAACTCCGGCGTGCAAATCCCTTCATCGGAAGAATATCACAACGCCGGTCTGGCGAATGTCTCTCCCGCCAACACCAACCCGAAAGTCACCACCCGCGGCTACCTTGAAGTCAACCGCATCGTGGGACGCGACGACGTTCAAGGCGTGGTGGGCGCTCAATTCGCCGCCAAGCAGGGAATGAAGACCGCCTTCGTCGTCCACGACAAGACCGCGTACGGACAGGGCATCGCTGAATTTTTCAAGCAGGAAGCCGAAAAACAAGGCATTGAAGTCCTGGGCTTTGAAGGCACGGAAGAAAAAGCCAACTTCGACGCGCTTCTGTCCCCGATTCTGGCAGCCAATCCCGACGTCGTTTACTTTGGCGGCATGTTCTCGCAGGCTGCCGTAATGTTCAAGCAGGCTCGCGAGAAAGGCTATATGGGCATGTTCCTGAGCGACGACGGGTTTGACTCCTCCGACGCCGCAAAGATTGCCGGACAGACCCTCTTGGACGGGGCGGGGACTTACTACTCAACGGTTTCCGGTCCTGCCGCCGTCTATCCCGACACCGCCAAGTTTATCGCCGACTTCAAGGCGAAATATAACTCCGACCCCCAGCCCTTCGCCGCACAGGGCTATGACTCGATGGGCATCTGCTTGAAGGCAATCGAAGCCGCCGCCAAAGCCAAGAACGGCGAAATGCCCACCCGCGCCGAAGTCGCCAAGGCTATCCGCGAATTGAAAGACTATAAGGGCATCACCGGCACAGTCACCTTCAACTCCATCGGCGACCCGGTGGTTGCGAAGTATTTCGTGATTCAGGTTGGCTCCGCAGACCCAGCCAAATGGCCCGAGAACCCGATTGTCGAAACCCTTGACATCGCCCCGCCTGCTCCATAAACGGTTCTCTGCGCGTCTCTCCCGGCTCTTTCGCGCAAAGAGCCGGGAGTATTTTCAACTTTGGGAGCGGTTATGAATCGATTCTTCAAGTCCATAAACGTACGCGAACTACTCCGCCCGATTGGACAAATGCTCGTTTTTTCAGCGGGAAGCGCCGTCATCCTGTCTGTGATTGTCCTTCTCCTCGCTCTGGCGCTCGACCAAACCGCCATTGGCGCGGCAGCCCTGGAGCGCTTCAAAACTTCATTATTCAACTACACCCTGGTTAACCTGCCG
>JAIWOB010000049.1 GCA_020217065.1 Chloroflexota bacterium
CGGCGCAGGCAAATCCACCACGCTGAACACGATTTCCGGGCTGTTACGCGCCCGTTCCGGCAGCATCCTGATGAACGGCAAGGAAATCACCCTCACCCCCGCCGAAGAAATCGTCCGCATGGGCGTTTCGCAATCGCCCGAAGGACGCAAAATCTTCGCCCCGCTGACGGTGATGGAAAATCTGGAGATGGGCGCATTCACCCGCTCGAACCCGGAAGAAATCCGCAGTACGCTGGAGATGGTCTTCAAGCGCTTCCCGCGCCTGAAAGAACGTCAGGGGCAACTGGGCGGGACGCTTTCCGGCGGCGAACAGCAAATGCTCGCCATGGGGCGCGCCCTCATGGCGAGACCGACCGTGCTGCTGCTGGACGAGCCTTCCATGGGACTTTCCCCCATCCTCGTCGAAGAAATCTTCAACATCATTCAGGAAATCAACGCGCAGGGGACGAGCATCCTGCTTGTCGAGCAGAACGCTCAGATGGCGCTTTCCGTCGCCCATCGCGGTTATGTGCTG
The DNA here is from genome assembly GCA_020217065.1 of Chloroflexota bacterium. GTDB lineage: Bacteria > Chloroflexota > Anaerolineae > Anaerolineales > Villigracilaceae > Villigracilis. The sequence continues at coordinate 515 of JAIWOB010000049.1, forward strand.
GAAACCGGGAAAATCGTGGTTGAAGGAAAATCCCACGACCTATTGAACGACCCGCAGGTGATGAAAGCCTACCTCGGCGGACATTAGTTTTCCCCTTTGCTTAACGCAAGCGCCGATTGCTTTCGCGCAATCGGCGCTTGCGTTTTTTGGCGGTCTTCCGTTTGTTACGCCACAATGGTCGCCCGCACGTCGGGGCGGTCCAAACGGGTGAGGAAGAAGAGCGACAAGGCGATGGAAAGAACGCTCAAGGCGATGAAAGGGACGTTGAACGCAGATTCCCCGCCCGAATTGACTACGGCATTGGGAAAGAGCATCATCAACCGCACAATCACGTTGAACCCCTGCAAGGTCAGGCTGAGCGAGAGCGCCCAACTGCGCCCGCGCCACAAACCGTACCCGAGAAAAGCGAACACGACCGCGACAATGGCAATGACGACCGCGCCCGATTTCAAAGTCTCCGGCGGGTAGATTAACAGCGGAACGATTTGAAAAATGTAAATAGGCAGAAGTTTTTGATTGGAAGGCATGGGGGAGGGTCTCCTTTTGGGGTGTCTGACGCCGTGAAAAAATTCTATCAGGGGGCGGGCGGCGCGTCAATGGGTTTATGCTAAAATCGAACCATGACATCAGCGGAAATCATCACCATCGGCACGGAAATTCTGCTCGGCGAAATCGTAGACACCAACACCCGTTATCTAGCCAAAAGCCTGCGCGGCTTGGGCGTTGACCTCTATCGCACCGTCACCATCGGCGATAACGCGGAGCGCATTGCGGACGCCATCCGCGATTCGATGCGCCGCGCCGACGTCGTTCTCACCACCGGCGGGCTGGGTCCCACGGTGGACGACCCCACCCGCGAAGCGGTCGCCAAAGCGGTTGGCGTGAAGACCGAATTCCGCGAAGACCTCTGGGAACAGGTCGCCGCCGTCATCGCCCGCTACGGGCGCGCTCCCTCCGAAAATCAAAAACGACAGGCGTATGTCCCGCAGGGCGCAATCGGCGTGCCAAACCCCGTCGGCACCGCGCCTTGCTTCATCGTCGAAACCGAACGCAACGCGGTCATTTCGCTGCCCGGCGTTCCCAACGAAATGGAATTAATTTTCCACGAGTCCATCGTTCCCTATCTGCGAAAACGCTTCGCCCTGAACGAACTGATTAAAATCCGCGTCCTCCATTGTTCGGGGCTGGGCGAAGGGATGATTGACGAAAAAATCGCCGACCTTGAAACGCTCTCCAATCCCACCGTCGGGCTCGCCGCGCATACCGGCGTGGTGGACATTCGCATTACGGCAAAAGCAAAGACCGAAAGCGAAGCCGACGCCATGATTGCCGAAGTTGAGAAGCAAGCGCGTGAAAGACTCGGCGCGGTTGTTTTCGGAGCGGACGAAGAAACATTGGAAAATGTCGTTTTGGATTTAATTGCCAAACGCGGCTGGAAACTGGTCGCCGTCGAATCCGGGTTGGAAAGAAGTCTCAGCCGCCTTCCGCGCGCGATTTCTATTTCTGATAATCTAACCCTTGATTCCTTGACCCAAGCCCTGCGCGCCGCCCAAGCCGAGTCCCAAGCCGAAGCCGCCCTCGGCGTGGCGGCTCACCCGAAAGAACGCTCCGCAGATATGGCGATGATACTTCCAACTGGCGAAAAAACACACCGCATCGTTTACGGCGGTCCCCCGCGCAGTTTGCCGCGCTGGGCTGCGAACCTCGCCTTGAACTGGATGCGCACCACGCTGGAGGAAATGGGATAATGCCCGCGCCGCGCAGAAAGAAAGAATCGCCCTGGGTGACGCTGGCTTGGGGCTTGAACCTTGTTGGACTGGCTGGCATTGCGCTGGTGGGCGTCGCCTATATCGCGCTGAGTCCCGTCTCCGCCGCGCCCCCCGTCGAAGCCCAGCCCGCAAGACGCGCCACCGCCGCCCTCCCCGCAACGTATACGCCCGACCCCAGCTCAAAAATCGTTTATCTGCCAACGATTACTCCAAATCCGCGCTCGACCTTGATTGTCGTCCAGTCGCCGACGCCCTTCGCGCTGAGCGGCGGGGCGGGAACAAAGCCGGTTATCATCGGCTACTCGGTTTCAGGCAGACCCCTTGAGGTGTATACCTTTGGTCGCGGCGAAAAACAGCGCATGATTGTGGCGGGCATTCACGGCGGCTACGAATGGAACACAATTGCGCTTGCCGATGAATTAATTACCCATATTAACGAAAACCCAGAAATCGTTCCCGACGACGCGACGCTCTACATTCTTCGCAACCTCAACCCCGACGGCGACGCCCGCGACCACGGCTACGACGGACGGGTCAACGACCACGGCGTAGACTTGAACCGCAACTTTCCGACTAACTGGGCGGCAGACTGGGACCGAGACGGCTGCTGGGATTACGGTCCGACCTCCGGCGGCGCGGCTCCCGCCTCCGAGCCGGAGACAAAAGCGCTTGTGGCTTTTCTCCAATCGCATAAAATCGAAGCCCTCATCAGTTATCACAGCGCCGCCCTGGGCATTTTCCCCGGCGGAGAACCCTGGGAAAAAGACTCCATCCGTTTTGCCAAAGCCCTGGCGGAAGTTACAGGCTACAAATTTCCCCCGCTGGATACAGGCTGCGTCTTCACCGGCACGCTCGCCGATTACGCCGTCGAACGCGGCGCGGTCGCGGTGGATATGGAACTCTCAACTCACGTTTACACCGATTTCACGAGAAACCTCAAAGCGCTAAAGACGCTGTTGGAATGGGAACGGTAATCAATTTATTTGCTCTGTGGGGGGCTTAGCCTCCGGCAGAGCAATTTTGAAAACAGAAAAGGAGCATGAATGACACAAAAAGTAAACGCGCTCTTCATCAACGCCATCGTCCTGACGATGGATGAAAAAATGAACCAATACGACCCCGGCGCGGTCGCCGTACTGGACGACAAAATCGTCGCGGTGGGTCCCGAATCTGAAATCGTCAAAAATTATTCGGCGGATGAAATCATTGACTGCGGCGGAAAAATTCTCATGCCCGGCATTATCAACGCCCACACGCACGTCCCGATGACCCTCCTGCGCGGACTGGAAGACGACCTGCGGCTGGACGTTTGGCTGATGGGTTACATGATGCCCGTCGAACGCGAATTCGTCACCCCCGAATTTGTGCGGCTGGGGACTCTGCTCGCCTGCGCCGAACAAATCCGCAGCGGCGTTACCGCCTTTAACGACATGTATTACTTTGAAGACGACGTCGCCCAAGCGACGGCGCAAGCCGGAATGCGCGCCGTCTGCGGACAAACGGTGATGAAATATCCCGCTCCCGACGCTCCCTCCTACGAAGTTTCGCTCGCCAACACCCGCGATTTCATCAAGAAATGGAAAGGTCACCCGCTGATTGTGCCGTCGGTTGCGCCGCACGCGCCCTACTCCACCACGCCCGAAATCCTGCGCGCCTGCGCCGAGCTCGCCAAAGAGTTCGACGTGCCGCTGCACATTCATATTTCCGAGACGGCGTTTGAAGTGGAAACCATGCGCAACGAACAGGGGATGCCCGTCGTGCCGTTCGTCAAAAAACAGGGGCTGTTCGAGGCGAAGGTCATCGCCGCGCACTGCGTCCACATTGACATCGGCGAAATACGGACTCTGCAGCACTACAACGCGGGCGTAGCGCATAACCCATCTTCCAACCTGAAACTGGCTTCGGGATTCGCTCCCGTACAAAAGATGCTCGAAAACGGACTCAACGTGGGCATTGGGACCGACGGTCCCGCCTCGAACAACGACCTCGACATGTTCGAGGAAGTGCGGCTCGCCTCCTTCGTGGCGAAAGCCTCCAGCAACGACCCGACCGCCGTCCCTGCGGCGACCGCCCTTTTGATGGCGACCCGCATGGGCGCGCAGGCGCTCCACATCGGCGACATCACCGGCTCGCTCGAAGCGGGCAAACGCGCCGACCTGATTCTGGTGCATACCGCCCCAATCCACAACTCGCCGCGCTTCCGCCGCAACCCAAACAGCGCCTACGCCCAATTGGTTTTCGCTTCCAAATCCACCGACGTGACCGACGTGATGGTCAATGGCAAATGGCTGATGAGAGACCATCGCTTATTGACTTTGAACGAGGAGGATTTGCTGAAGCAAGCCCGCGAGCTGGCGGAAAAAATAGACGCCTTCCTCATCGCCCGCGAACAGTCGGTGCTGTCCAAGTTGATTGCGCTGGGCGGTTCGATGGAGCAGGAATCGTTCGAAGTGCAGGTCAAGGTCAAGGCGGCGGAACCAGACCGACTCATCGAAAAATTGAATCAGCCTGAAATCAAAATCAACGCGCACAAGCATTATCATCAATACGACGAATACTACCTGTTCGACGACCCATCTCAAGGACGGCTGCGCTTCCGCGAAGACAACCTCGTCAATGAAAAGGGCGAAGCCCTGAGCGTGCGCTCGCGCCTGACCCTGCTCGGTCAACAGCGCGAAGACGCGGTGACGCCGGACGTGCTGCTCTCGCGCAGCCGTTTTCTCGCGCCCGCCGTGCATACCTCGCGCTTTTACCGCGAATATTTCAAACCTTCAAAGGAAGTCTTGATTGAAAAAGACCGCCTGCGCTGGCATATCGAATACAAGGGCACCGAATTCTTCATCAACCTTGACCGCGTGAAGAAACCCGACATGGGAACTTTCCTCGAAATCAAGAGCCGCACCTGGAGCCGCAAGGACGCCGACCGTAAAGCGGAGCTGGTCAACGAACTGTTAAGCCTGCTCGGCTTCGGCGGGGCGGAAGTAGTGACGCAGGATTACATCGAGATTTTGACAGCGTAAAGCGCCAACCGCGAAGGCGCAAAGACGCAGAGAAAAGAAAACTCCGCGTTTCGGCGGCTCCGCGGTTCAGGAAAAAATTCAACAAGAGATTATGGATTCAATCAAAAAGCCCCTGGGGATTTTCTTTGCCGTTCTCTTCGCGCTGACGGCTGCGCCTGCGTTGGTCTTCTTCAATTTCGACCAGCGCGCCTTTACCCCGCAAACCTATCAGAAAGCCTTCGCCAACAGCGACTTCTACAACAAATTGCCCGCATCCATGGCGGAGTCCATGCTGGCTGGGACAACCGACCCAAATCAGTTGCCAATCGTCATGCGCGGTATGAGCCGGCAGGCGTGGGAGGAATACTTCCGCGCCATGCTGCCGCCAGAGACGTTAAAAGCGATGGGCGACGAAACCTTGAACGCCGTCTTTGCCTACCTGCAAGGTCAAACGGATACCGTTCAAGTCTCGCTTGCGCCGCTCAAAACCAACATGACCAGCGACGCAGGCGCGCAGGCGGTTTTTGCCTTGCTGGCGACCCAACCCGCCTGTACGCTGGAGCAAATCGCGCAAGCCACGATGAACCTGCTCAACAACAACGAGATTCAATTCTGTAACCCGCCCGCTGAGTTGATTCCCCTGCTGACGCCCGCGATTCAAGGACAGATGCAGGCTGCCGCATTCGCCATCCCCGACCAGTTGACTCTGTTCAGCGCCCCGCCCCAAAACGACCCGCGTGACGCTTTGCAAACGGCGCGTCTGGCGATGCGCTTGAGTCCCATCCTGCCGCTGGGATTCTTGCTCTTGCTGACGGTTGTCGCGGTCAGGTCGCTCAAAGACTGGTTAAATTGGTGGGGCGTTCCGCTGGCGGTCACGGGCGGGCTGACAGCCTTTCTGGGGCTGGTCGGCGCTTCGGCATTCGGCGCGGTCTTTCAACAAACGCTCGCCAACAGAATGCCGGCGTTCCTCCCCGCCCTCTTACTCGATTCCGCCAACGCGCTGGCTGCCGCCATGCTCCAGGCTTTGTTTCTCCCCATCCTCTGGCAGGGATTAGGTATCGCCTTCATCGGGTTTGGAATGGCGGCGGCTGGGTATTTCATCAAAAAATAAGGAGCCTTACGTCATGGAAGAAAAATCAGGCGCGCAAATCAGCCAGAAGGCGTTCATTCAATCTCTGCTTATTTTGCTGGCGTTGATGGTCTTCGCGGGAATTCTCACGCTCGTCGTCCCCGCCGGGCAATATCAACGCGTCGAAGCGGATGGGCGTGAGACCATTCTTCCCGATTCGTTTGCGTTCACCGAAAGACCCGACTATCCCATCTGGCGCTGGTTCACCGCCCCGCTGGAAGTGGTGACAGGTCCCGACGGGCTGACGGTCATCGTCATCGTTGTCTTCATCCTGATGGTCGGCGTCGCCTTCGCCATCATGGACAAGAGCGGGATTCTCAAAGCCGCGCTGGCGCGCATCGTCCGCCGCTTTGCGGGACAAAAATACACCCTGCTGCTGGTCATTTCGTTTTTCTTCATGACGCTCGGCGCGTTCTTCGGCATCTTTGAAGAAGTCGTGCCGCTCGTGCCGTTGATGATTGCCCTCGCCTACTCCCTCGGCTGGGACACGCTGACAGGCTTGGGCATGTCCATCCTCGCCACCAACATGGGCTTCTCCGCAGCCATCATGAATCCGTTCACCGTCGGCGTGGCGCAGGGCATTGCCGAACTGCCCGCCTTCTCCGGCGCGGGCTACCGCATCGTCATCTTTCTCGCAATGTACGCCCTGCTGGCGGTCTTCCTCACCCGCCACGCCCGCAAGGTGGAAGCCAATCCGCAAGCCTCGCCTGTCTTCGCGGAGGAGCAAGCCACGCGCGAAAAATACGCCCATTTCAGCGCGGACTCCATCGCCCACGAAAACAAAAGGACGACTCCCGCTCTCGCCTTTTTAGCGGTCTGCGTCGCGCTGATTTTCGCCGTCCTGATTGTTGCGCCGTTTGTACCCGCCATCAGCGACTTTGCCCTGCCCATCGTCGGCTTGCTCTTTTTAGCCGCAGGCGTCGGGTCGGGACTCATCGCGGGAGTCGGCAGGGACGCCTGGAAAGCGGCGGGCGAAGGATTGGGCGGAATCGCGCCCGCCATCCCGCTGATTTTGATGGCGGCAAGCGTCAAGTTCATCATCGCTTCGGGCGGCATTCTCGACACCATTTTGCACAGCGCGGCAAACGCCTTCCTCGGCGCAAGCCCCATCGCCGCCGCCATTTTGATTTTCGTCCTGACCCTCGGCATCGAGTTCTTCGTCTCCAGCGGCTCGGCGAAAGCCTTTTTGCTGATTCCCATCCTCGTCCCGCTGGCTGACCTGGTTGGCGTCACCCGCCAGACCGCCGTCCTCGCCTACGTCTTCGGCGACGGCTTCTCGAATCTCGCCTACCCGACCAGCGCCGTCCTGCTCATCTGCCTCAGCCTGACCGCCGTCGCCTACCCCAAGTGGCTGCGCTGGGTGCTGGGTTTATGGCTCTGGGTTATCCTCGCCTCGCTGGTCTTCCTCGGCATTGCCGTGATGATGAATTACGGACCGTTCTAATACCTAACCACGGAGACGCGGAGACACAGAGATGAAAAAACCGCGCCTCAACGGTTCAAACAGATGGAACAATATGACCGACATTCCCGCAAACTACGAATTTTCCCGCGAGCGATTCCGCGCCTCAGCCAGCGCTATTTCGGACCGTTGGGCTGGCTGCCGCTTTATCAGCCATGCCCTCGCCGATAGTCCCGACCTGATGATTGACGTCATCTCCGCAGACGCAACCCGCGAAAAGCAAAAACTGCTCATCATCACCACAGGCTTGCACGGCGTCGAAGGCTACGTTGGCGCGGCGGTTTTGCAATTATTCATCGAAGAATATCCGCCGCGCCTCGAGCCTGAAACAACGGGACTTCTGCTCGTTCATCCCATCAATCCATACGGGATGAAGCGCCGCATTCGAGTCAACCAAAACGGCGTTGACCTCAACCGCAATTTTGAAGACGACCTGTCCGCGCTCAAAACCTTGAATCCGCATTACGAGTCGCTTGCGTCGCTGCTAAATCCAGCCCGTCCGTTGAAGAGTCCGCTGTATGAAAAACTTGCCTTTGCATGGAATGTCCTGAAAGCCCTGCCGCGCGGCGCAAGCCTGATTCGGGAAACGGCGTTGATGGGACAGTACCGCGCGCCAGACGGAATGTATTTTGGCGGTTTTGAACCGCAGGAGGAAACCAAATTCATCCAGCGGACCATATTCAATCAAATAACTGAATACGCGCAAATCGTCTTTCTCGACATTCACACCGGCTACGGTCCGCGCTGGCAGATGACGCTCTGCAATCCGCCGTCAGAGAAGATGAGCGCCCAGGAAACAGCCGCCCGTTTCGGGGTCCCGCGCGCGGTGGGAGTCAACCCTGAGGAGTTTTACACCATCCACGGCGACATGGTCGAATACTTCCGCAAACGGGTTCAGGAAAAATATCCCGAAAAGAAAATGTACGCGGCGGCGTTTGAATTCGGCACATACGGCGATTCCCTGCTGGAATCCATTCACAGCCTGCGGACAACGGTTTTTGAAAACTGCCTGCGCCGGCATGGCGGCAGCGACGCCATACGCAAATGGATGAAACGCGAGTACGACGAGTTGTTCGTCCCCTCCGACCCGAAGTGGCTGAAAAAAGCCGAGGCGGACGCGCGTCAGGCGTTCGAGGGCATTTTGAGGGCGGAAGGATTCTTCAAAGAGGAAAGTTCTTATTTCGAATAGAATTTAATAAATTCTTCGCCCTTTTCAAGCAGTTCGTCATGGTCGTCGGGCGCGGGGGCGGAAGCGAGCAGGTCTTGGGTTTTTTCACGCAGGACTTGCCGGGCAGTGGGCGAACCAATCTCCTGCCATTTCTCCATGCTGTAGTGCGGATACAACGGGCTGACGTAGTATCCGTTCTTGTAATTTCGTTTGGTGGACGGCTGGCTGAGGAAATTGCCGCCAGGTCCGACTTTGGCGATTTCGTCCACCACCGAGTTGGCGTCGTCGAGTTGGAAGCCGTCGTGAAATCTCAACGCCTGGTCAATGATTTCGTGGACGTGAACAACCGTCGTCGGGGCGATGGATTTGGAGGTAAGCGAATCTCCAATAAACGGAGCCAGATGTCCGTGCGAGAGAAGCAGGGCGAGGGTGTTCATCCAGTAGGTGTCGGCGGAAATCAAATCCATCCCCCAGCCTGTGCCGCTTCCCGAAGTGGAGCAATGCGGGATGCCGTAATATTTCATCATCTCGGAACAGGCGACGCTGACGAGGATGCTCTGAGGGTCGTAAAAGTTGGTAACGGTACGCATGTCGAAGTAAACGGGCAACATGCCGAGCAGAATCGGCGCGCCCTTTTTGATGGTCTGGCTGATGACCAAACCCGCGAGCAATTCCGCCATGAGCAGGGTGAGGATGCCGGCGGGGGTCATCGGCGCGGACGCTCCCGCCATGCTGTAATTCGAGAAGATGAGCGGCAAGCCGCGCTCGATGGTGATTTTCATTTTGTCCACCGTGCCAGTGTTCATCACCAGCGGGCTGACAGGGTTGAAGTACGGGATGATGAACGGCTTATCGCCGAGGTCGCCGCGCAGGGTCTCGAACATTTTCAGCACGTCGGGGAATTTGTTTTCGTCCGAGACGAGCAGGACAAGCGGCTTGGTGGTGTTGGCGATGTGTTC
>JAIWOB010000039.1 GCA_020217065.1 Chloroflexota bacterium
CAACCGATAGGGTAAAGTTGCCAACCAGCTCGCCACAGGCGCGCACGCAGCGGCGGCACAGGATACAGCGGTTGTTGTCCAGCACAAAATAAGGGTGGGTGGTGTCTACCGCGAAGTTGTTCCAGCCGGGCTGAATAGGCCAGTGGGTCATTTCCTCGCGGTATGCGGCATTCTGAAGTTCGCAATCCCCGCCGCTCACTTGGCAGAATGGACAAAAGTGGTTTCTCTCGCTGAAAAGCATCGAGAGGATGAACTGGCGCGATTTCTTGAGCGCCTCGGTATTAGTACGCACCACCATCCCCTCGCTGACTGGGAACGTGCAGGAAGCCATTGGCACGCGCCACTTTTCCACCTCCACAATGCACAGACGGCAGCCGCCATAGGGGGTTAATTCCTTGTGGTCGCACAGCGTCGGGATGTGAATTCCCGCCATTTCCGCCGCGCGCAGGACCGTCGTCCCCTCGGGGACTTCGATTTGCTTTCCATCTATCGTTATTTGCACCATATTTTCCTCTGTAATCTCGCTACTGATTAATGTTCCAGTTTTCTCTCATACGCGGTTTGACCGCAAGCGAAAAGTTACAGCGCCTTTTCGCCCTCCTGCGAGAACTCGCAAACGCCCGTCGGGCAGGAGCCCAGGAGAATGTGCGCCTCCACTTCGGTGCGGAAATGCTTGAGCATATCGCGGATGGGAACGACTGCGGTCTGTCCCAAACCGCAATTGGAGACTCGTTCCATCTCTTGAATCAAACTTTGAAGAAATTCCAAGTCTTCGAGCTTGCCCAACCCCTGACTGATGCGCTCCACTGTCTCGTAGGCGCGCTGGGTTCCGATGCGGCAAGGCGTACATTTGCCGCAGGACTCGAAGCGGAAGAACTGCAACAACACCTTGACCAGGTCTACAATGCAGGTATGCTGGTCGCAAATCAACAGCGCGCCCGAGCCGAGAGAAACGCCCGCCTTGCGGAAGGACTCAAAGTCCATGGGAGTATCTTGCAAGGCGGCGGGGATAATCGAACCGCTGCTGCCGCCCGTTTGCGCGAGTTTGAGGACGCTGCCGGGCTTCATCCCTCTGCCATAGATGTTAATGACTTCGCGCAGGGTGATGCCCATCGGCGCTTCAATTACGCCGCTGAAGTTGACGTTGCCCATGATAGTGTAGACTTTGGTGCCGGGGCTGGAGGGCGTGCCAAGCGAACGATACCATTCCGCGCCGTTCCTCAAAATCGCCGGAATGTTCGCCAGAGTTTCCACGTTGTTAACCAGGGTGGGTTTGTTCCATAACCCGTGCGTCACCGGGTAGGGCGGTCTTGAGCGCGGTTCGCCGCGTTTGCCTTCGAGAGACTCAATGAGCGCCGTTTCCTCGCCGCAGACGTAAGCCCCCGCCCCGGCGTGAACGTGAATATCGAAATCAAAGCCCTTGCCGAAGATATTCTTACCCAGGAAGCCAAATTCTTTCGCTTGAAGAATGGCGTTTTCGAGACGCTGGTAGGCAAGCCCGTATTCGCCGCGAATATAAATATACCCTTCGTCCGCGCCGATGGCGTAGCCCGCAATGGTCATCGCTTCAAGAATTTGATGCGGGTCGCCTTCAAGAACGATGCGGTCCTTAAACGTGCCGGGTTCGCTCTCGTCGGCGTTACAAACCACATATTTCTTGTCGCCTTTCGCGCCCCGCACAAAGCCCCACTTTCGACCGGTGGGAAAACCCGCGCCGCCGCGCCCCTGCAAGCCGGATTTCTCGACCGTCGCTATTACGTCTTCGGGCGTCATTTCGCTCAACACTTTGCCAAGCGCTTCGTATCCGTGAGCGGCGATGAACTCTTCAATGCTTTCCGGGTCAATGCGGCCGGCGCGCTCCAACACCACGCGCTGTTCCGCGGGATTGTACCCCTTGCGCCCGCGAAGCCAGCCAATTTGCCCCGTCAACAACTTAGGCGGAGTCAAGAGGTCGTTGACAATGCGCCCCTTGTAGAGATGTTCTTCCACCAGATAGCGTCCATCGCTGGGTTTGACCGGTCCATAAACCACGGCGTCGGGATGGACAATGACCATCGGCAAAATGTTGGCGCGGTTGACGTCGTAAATGGCGGAAACGTCTATCGTCGAAACAGTCACCTCGTCCTGAAGGTTATAGGCTTCGATAGCTTCCTTGAGATTGCGAAGCAGGTCTTCCGCGCCTAAACGGAGGCTCTCAGGGTCGCTGGAAACCAATATCATGCTGCGCGTTATTTTCATGCCAGGCTCCTATTCGTAACGTTCCAAAATATCGGGGATTTGTTCCGGCGTGAGGTTGCCATAGATGTCGTCGTCAATCAGGATGACAGGACCCACGCTGCACAAACCAATACAGGAAGTGGTCACCAGCGTCCATTTGAAGTCGGGGGTGGTCTCTCCGTTTTCGAGATTGAGACGCTGTCTCAGCGTATCCCAAATGGCTTTTCCGCCGACAACATGGCAGGGCGCGTTTTCGCAGAACTTAATTACGTGCCGGCCTCGCGGTTTTGTGGAAAGCATATCGTAAAAACTCGCCAGGGCGTACAACTGCCCCTCGGCGACATATGTGCGGTTGGCAGGGTCGTATAGATGCTTACGGATTTCGCGGATTGCTTCGCCGGGAACATACCCAAAAGCGCGATTGACCTCGCTCAGGATTGGAATCAATGCGTCATGGTTTTTGCCGTGTTTCTCAACCGCCGCTTGAACCGCTGCGGCAATTTCGGACTCGCTTATTAATGAAGACATCCTACCTCCAGTTTAAAATTTTTTTTTATTCTCCATTCAGGACAGCGTTTCAATCGCATTGAAATTGCAGACTTGGACGCATATTCCGCAGCGGATACAGGTAGCGGGGTCAATATGATGAACCTGACGCCTTTCGCCGCTGATGGCTTCCACCGGGCAGTTTCGAGCGCAGACCGTGCAGCCTGTGCAAGCCGAGGGCTGGATTTCGTATCGAATCAACGGCTTGCAAACCTTCGCCGGACAGCGCTTTTCGTAAATGTGCGCTTCGTATTCATGTCGGAAATGTTGGAGCGTGCTGATAACCGGGGTGGGCGCGCCCTGTCCCAGCCCGCACAGGCTGTTTTGCTTCACCTCCTGACACAGGTCTTCCAGTCTTTCGATGTCTCCCGGCGCGCCTTGTCCGTCGCAAATCTTTTGCAAAATTTCGAGAATGCGGCGCGTGCCAACGCGGCAGGGAGTGCATTTTCCGCACGATTCCGCCTGAGTGAAGTCCATAAAGAAGCGGGCGATATCCACCATACAGGAGGTTTCGTCCATCACTACCAGACCGCCCGAACCCATCATCGAGCCAGCCTGCGTCAGAGCTTCGTAATCCAGAGGCAGGTCGAGATGCTTCTCCACAAGACATCCGCCCATGGGTCCCCCTGTTTGCACGGCTTTAAAATTCCTGCCGTCTTTGATTCCGCCCGCTACGTCGAAGATGATTTCACGCAGGGTAATCCCCATCGGCACTTCAATCAAACCGGGCTTGACCACATTGCCGCCGACCGTAAAGGTCTTCGTCCCTTTGGAGCGCTCCGTGCCCATGCTGGCGAACCAAGACGCGCCCTTCAAAATGATTTGCGGGACGTTGGCGTAAGTCTCGACGTTGTTGTTGTTCGTGGGTTTGCCCCACACGCCCTTGACGGAAGGAAATGGCGGGCGCGGGCGCGGCTCTCCGCGTAAACCCATGATTGAAGCCATGAGCGCGGTTTCTTCGCCGCAGACAAAGGCTCCCGCGCCGACTCGCACTTCCAAGTCGAAGGAAAAATCAGTTCCAAGAATATTTTTTCCCAAAAAACCAAATTCGCGCGCTTGGGCGATGGCAATATTGAGGGTCTCCACGGCAAGGGGATATTCAGCGCGGCAATAAATATAGCCGTAACTTGCGCCAACCGCATAAGCGCCGATAATCATACCTTCAATAACCGAATGAGGGTCGCCTTCCAGGACGCGGCGGTTCATGAACGCGCCCGGGTCGCCCTCGTCCGCATTGCAGACCATGTACTTCGGGCTGCCTTCCACCCCGCGGGTGAGCGCCCATTTGCGTCCCGCAGGGAAGCCCGCGCCGCCCCGCCCGCGCAGCCCAGAGTTGGTCACCTCTTCGATAACCTGCTCCGGCGTCATTTCGGTCAAGACCTTGCCCAGCGCTTGATAACCGTCAACGGCAAGGTAATCTTCGATGTTATTGGGGTCAATCTCTCCGCAATTGCGGAGGACAATTCGGACTTCTTTGGGGCGCAGGGGACCAAGTTCCTCGTCAACAACGGGCTTGATTTCCTGGCGGAAACGCTCGACCACGCGCCCTTTAAGAAAATGCTCCTCGACGAGATAGGGAATATCGTCCACGCTCATCCCGCGATAATGCACTCCTTCGGGGTACACCATCATTTCAGGACCTTCGGAACATTTGCCGATTCGAGAAGTCTCCAGCACCTGAATCTCGTCAATCAACCCCTGAGCCACCAGTTCGTCCTGAAGAGCGTCTACAATCTCATATGCGCCTTTTGCCAGACATTCAGGGTCTACGCACACCAATACATGTGAACGATAAAAAGCCATAAAAAGACTCCGCAATATCCCGCGCTAAACGGGCAAAACGCGCTCCTTCAACGGCTGTCCGCCCTGGACATGCTGTTTCATAATCTGCGCGGCGACTTCGGCGTTGACTTTTCCATAGACGACCCTGGGCGACTCGCCGACAATCACCTGCATGATGGGTTCTTGTTCGCACATCCCCATGCAGCCGGTTTGGGTGACTGTAACGCCGCTCAGGTTGTTGGTCTCGATGTAATTCAAGACGCTTTTCATGGTTTCGCGCGCGCCAGCGGCAATACCGCAGGTTCCCATAGCGACAATCACCTGGATAGAGCCGGCTGCCGCTTTAACCTGTTTCTTTTGCAGGGCTTCTTCGCGCACACGTTTTAATTCTTCAAGGGACTTAATGGCAGGCATAGTATCTCCTTTTTTATTTAACAGTTTGCGGGGCAATGGCTTCGATGCCTTCTTCGAACATGCCGCGCACAAATTTAAGGATTTGAGGTTCGGTCAAGGGCGTATCGCTCAACGCTGTTTTCAATTCGGCGTCGTCAAACTCGAACGAGCGAGACTGCCCCGCCGCATCCACAACCCGGTAGACAAAAACCCAATGAACATGGGGATAGGCGACCAGGAGCGTGAGAAAGGTCATGGACAAGTCGCCCAAAGGCATACGGTCAATATGACTGTGGCGAAAGGACGCCTCAATCTTTGCGCCTTTGCCTGAAGCCGTCTTCAGGGTCAGCCTTCCTTCCGCCTGTTCCGCCGCCAGTTTCAACAGCGGAATTCCCAGCCCAACTTTACGGGTGGTGCGGGTGGTATAGAATGGGTCCAACGCCTGTTGGGCGGCGCGCTCATCCATTCCGCGTCCGTCGTCCGTCACGCTAAGCGAAAGCAAATCGGAGCTTAAGTCTTCGACGACTTCAATGGAAATATTGCGCCCCTGCGCCGCAACGCTGTTTTCGGCAATATCGAGCAAATGCAGGGCGATTTCTTTCACGATTGCGTCTGAATCTTTTTGATAACCTGCGGGAACTTGTTGGGGCGCTGCTTTCCAAGCAGGTCTTCGTTGACGACAACCACCGGCGCCTGGCTGCACGCGCCCACGCAACGACATTCTTCAAGAGTAATCATGCCGTCCGGGGTCGTCTCGCCCAAGTCAATATGCAGGGTTTGTTTTGCTTTTTCGATTAATTGACTGACGCCGGCGACGTAACAAGCCGTGCCAAGACAAAATTTGATGGTATGCTTTCCGCGCGGGCGAGTTTTGAAAAAAGAATAGAAGGTGACGACGCCATGCACCTGCCCTAAAGGCACGTTCAATTTTCGGGCAATGTACGCCTGCATGTGAGGCGAGACGTGTCCAATCGTCCCCTGCACTTCGTTCAGCACCAGCATAACCGCGCCGGGCCGGTCTTTGTTTTCGAGAATGATTCTGTCTATCGCCGCTTTTTGTTCGGAAACGTTGAGCGGGTCGTTGGCTGGAATTTGTTTTTGCGTGTTGGTCATTGCGATGCCTTTAATAAATATAATTGTGTCTAATTTCACAAATTTAGTGTAATATGACAGGATGAATTCGTCAATTGACCAATGTCATATAAAGGTGGGTGTTACTTATCAGCGCCGCTTTCGATGGCAACCGACCTGCCGCCTTCGCCCTTAAGCGCCTTGCAAATCTCCCCTACCGTGCGTTCCGCCAGCGTAAAGACCGTGGAAGCGGCGAATTCGTCTAGACGGTGGACGTCGCCGCTTTGGATAAGCGGCAAATTCCCGATTGAAGGAAAGGCGGCTCTCGCTTTTGCGGGGGTGATATGACGGGAAATTTCAAAACCAAGAAAGCGCCACTGTTCGGAAACCAAGCCGAGAGTGGGAAAAAGCCCGTTGGCGGGGCGGTCCACATGAGCGGGGATTGCCAGACCGCCCAGAGCGTCCACCCGCTCGAAAACCTCATCAATGGAAAAACAGGTGGAAGTCAGCAGCAAGCGCGTTTCGGTGCGAATGTAGTCCCCATGCTCGTCCACCACAAATTGTTCGCCGAAAAACTCGGCGCGATTGCGCTCATCGGGCAGCGCGGCGTCCACAGCCGCCTGCCAGGCTTCCAGTTGCCGCGCGGAATCAAAAAGGCAAAGCAGGTGAACTTCTTCGCGGGTTTGCACTTCCATGCCGGCAAGGACTTTCAGGCTGCTGCCGGCGGCGGCTTTTTGAACGGCGCAAACGTTGGCGCTGGCGTTGTGGTCGGTAACGGCAATCAGGTCAATTCCCAGTTCGACCGCCCGCTGCACAATCAAGGGCGGTATCATCTCCACCTCGGCGCAGGGCGAGAGAACGGTATGGACGTGCAAGTCGGCGCGAAACTTGTTCATGCCGGAAGGCGTACGCCCAATTCCCAAAGCCTTCCGTTAATCTCGTAAGTGGATTTGGGGGTGGACAACAGGGTGACGCCCTGCTCATTGGCTTTGGCTATGGTAGCCGCGTCCGGTTGGGCGTTCTCTGTGACGACGACGGCTGCCACTTCGAGCAAGCCGGCGACGGCGACAATGTTCAGATGAGATTGGAGGGTCACCCAAATATAATTCCCTTTCGCGCCCGCCATCACGCAAGACAGCAAGTCCGAGGAGTATCCGCCAATCGGTTGAATGGAAACGAAATCGCGCGGTTCGGTCAAGACAGTCAGGTCGAGTTGTTCGATAATCTGTTGCAGGTTCATAGTTAATCCTTCTGTGCGCTTGAATTTTGCGACGGGATATGAATACGCATGGTCAGGCGGGTGCCTTTTCCAACGGCGGATTCGATTTCCATTTTGTCCACACAGCGTTTGATGTTGACCAGCCCCATGCCGGCGCCGAATCCCATTTCGCGCACTTGTTCGCTGGCTGTAGAGTAGCCCGCTTGAAGCACCTGTTCGATGTTGGGTATGCCGGGACCGTCGTCAACGGTGGACATGGTAATGCGGTGAGGTTCAACCTCCGTTTTAAGAACGCCGCCGTGATTCGTGTGAATAATGAGATTCATTTCGGCTTCGTAGACCGCAATGCCGCAGCGTCGCGCAATCTGCGGGTCAGCGCCAAGCCGCAGCAAGGCGCGCTTGATATGACTGGAGGCGTAGCCGCCGCGAATGAAATCCTGCGCCTTGATATTGTAACGAAGCACAAGGGTGGTGCGGTCGGAAACAATATCTTCAAAGAGATGACTGGCGCGATAACGGCGGAGTTCCTCTTCTTTATAATCGCGCTGCAACGCCAGCAAAACGCCCCGCGTAATGTCGCCTTTGGTTATCATGCCCGCAAGTCGCCCGTTTTCATCCACCACGACCAGGCGTCCAAGCCTGCTTTCGGTAAAGGCCTGAAGCGCTTTGACAATGGGGTCGTAATTTAAGACTGTGACCAGTTTTCTGGTCATGTACTCGCTGACCGGCGCGGAGAGTTCGCCGTCGCGCATGGCGCGCACAACGTCTTCAATGCTGATTACGCCCTGGAGTTGTTCGTTCTCCAACACCGGCACGCCGGAAATGCGATTCGTCCGCAAGATTTCGAGAACTTCCGATACAGGCATGTCCGGAGACGCAACGCGCACGTCGGCGGTCATCACCTCTTGGACTTTCAACTCATAGGAAAGTTCCTCGACGCGGCTGATATCGGTGGCGTCGCGGTCCGTAATGGGGCGTCCGCGGCGTCCATGAATTTCCTGCTCGGAGAGGGGTCTAGGAGACGCCATTCGATTCAAAACTTGGAAGCCCAGCCTTGTGAAGGCGGGCGCTTAATTCAAACATTCCGTATGGGCTGCTGATAAGCGGAATCCCTTCTTGAAGGGCGAGGGAGAGGGTCTCCGCCTGGGGCTTTTTTCCTCGAATGAAAACGATGGCGCGAAAATCAGCCATTTGCGCCGTGCGAACCACTTGGGGGTTGGTCAAACCGGTGAGGAGGACGCATTCGGGCTGACTGAACGCCAGAACGTCGCTCATTAAATCCGCTCCATAACCGCCTCTAATTTCAATATCCGTGTTAATATCCGGCGTTAAAAGAACGCCGTCCGCAATCTTGATAATCTTCATTAAATTCATAAACCGCAAGTTCCTTTCAAAATAAGACGGGCAAAATTCGCAGAGAGTATAACAGCAAATCAACGCCTTCGCAAAACGTTCGGCGTCCGCCCTACAAACCTAACCTGGCGCCATGCGAATAGACGTTGAATCTATGACGCCTGGCGTAACCGATGAGGGTGATGCCGTACTTTTCCGCCATTTCAACGGAAAGGGAAGAAGGCGAAGTGCGCGAGATAACAACGGGAGCGTTGAGGCGGGCGGCTTTTTGCAGCATTTCCGAGCTAATGCGCCCGGTGGTAATGATAATGCGCGCCGCAGGTTGGTCGCCGCTCAGGAGAAGCAAGCCCGCAATTTTGTCCAGGGTGTTATGTCTGCCGATATCCTCGGCGGAGATGACGATTTTTTCGCCATCGCTCAACGCGGAAGTGTGAACGCCGCCCGTTTCTCGATACAAAGACTGCGCCTCGAACAACATTTCGACTA
Source organism: Chloroflexota bacterium (assembly GCA_020217065.1). Lineage (GTDB taxonomy): Bacteria > Chloroflexota > Anaerolineae > Anaerolineales > Villigracilaceae > Villigracilis. The sequence goes on from JAIWOB010000039.1 coordinate 9,068, forward strand.
AGCGGCTGATAGATTCGGGGGTCAGGTCAAGCCGCTTTTCGGCAAGGGAAAGATTCGGTTTGGCAAGCAAATCAACCGCCGTGACGCCGCCCGCGCAGCCGGAAGTTCTCGTCCAGGATGGAGGCTCTTGCGCCGTATGCGTGAGCCATACGTCTACATTATCGCCATGTTCGCACACCCGCACATCCGCCACTTCGTTCATTTTTTCGATAACGCCTTCGTTATAAAGAAAGCCCACCGCCAGCGCCTCCAGATAGACCGGCGTGCACATAAAAGACATCCAAACCCTGCCGTTGACCGTTAGAGAGACGGGCGTTTCCACAATGATTCCGCCGTTTATCGGCTTCCATTTGCTAAATTCGCGCTGTTCGTAACGGATTAATTTTTGCGGCGCATTCATGGAGGCTCCACAACATTGAACTAAATTGAATCTGACGACAAAAAGCGATAGCGCCGCGCAATTGGCTCGCTAAAACGCCGCCAATTACGAGCGTCATCCCCATCATTCCCTTCGTCCATTTATTCATCCGCTTCGCCGGTTTTCCTTTGCGATTTTTACGAGCTGGCGGGCGATGTTATTCACCACCTCATCCGGCGCGCCGTCCGCCGCCTGCGATTGAACGCGAGTGTCAATTTCATCGTTGACGTAATCCACCACGATAAAATCGTCGGCAAGGGCGATTTCGGTAGAGAACCAATCGAGTTTGCAAATCGCCGCAATCCGCCGCGTGAGTTCCCTCAATTTTTGCAAGCCGAACTCCGCCTCCTCAGCGGTTGAAAGAACCTGATAAACATGCGTATCGGTCGCCCACCAGCAGGGATAAATCTCGCCGGCGGCGTAAAAGACGCGAAACCAAGCGGGCCTGCCGCCGAGAAGACGCGGCTCAACATGAGATTGAAGCAAATACTTCTGGCTCGGAAACTCCATCCGCG
>JAIWOB010000050.1 GCA_020217065.1 Chloroflexota bacterium
TCAAATTCAAGAAGGGCAAGCAACAGGCGCGGGTTGATGGAGTTTTCGATTGCAAGGCGCTCAATGGCTTGGTCTCCGTCAATCCAGCCTGTGGAACCCAAATAATCCTTGAACTTGCTCAGATAGCCGCCCGCCTGGCGCACGTATTCTCTGACATTGAAATCGGCGGCGGTGAGAGAAAAAATTATCTCGGTGTCTGGCATTATCTGAACATTGGGCGACATTTCCTCGCTAATGCGGTTGGGAATCACAAGCAAGGCGCCAGGGTCTATTAAAGTGGTGCGCGTCAAGTCGGCGTCCGAAATAATCTCAGACTCATCCACTCCAAATCTTGCGGCGACCGCCGAAAGCATGTCTCCGCTTTGAGCGTAATAAAGGAAAGGCGCAGCGTCATAGACTGGCACATTGGCGGTGGGAGGCGGGGTAAACGAGGCTTCGGTGGGAAATGGAGCGCTTGTAAAAACGGGAGCCGGCTGGAAAGGCGGCGTAGAGGTGGGAAAGAAAATCGGAAGGTCCTGAAAATTAAAAGGGTCCACTTCGGGCGTGGACGGGCTGGCGGCAAAGGGCGTTGGGGTTTCCGCAACGCCCCAAAGAGAGCCGGCGGAGGGAACGCAGGCGGATAAAACAAAAGCCGCGGCAAATAATAAGAGGAAAATTCGACGCATGGCAGGAATTATATCCGTCCGCATTAAGCGACGATGAATCAACGATAAACCTGGTTGATTTCGTTCGCGCCATCCCAGGCTTCAAGGGTCGCGCCGTCGCGGGTTAGATAGCCGTCGTACTCCACGCTGCCGGCGCGGGCGACCCAGCCGTCCAGGTTGAAGGGCAAAGGACCGTCGGCGGCAATCCATTCGCCGTTGTACTTTCGCGCAATATGGACATGGGTCGCGTTGGACACGCCGCCTTCGCAGGAAGGATGCCCGACACGCTCGCCGGCAAAGAGGTATTCGCCGGGCGAGGCGCGCTCCTCCTCCGCAATGTGCATATAGAGGATGACCCAGCCCGTCTGTTCGTAACCGTCGTTATCCAAATCTTGAATCAGAGCGCCGTTAGAAGCCCGCAGAACCAGCCCATCCGCAAGGGCAGTCACCCATAAAGGGCTTGCCTCACAAGAACCGTTGTCGCCGGGCGGGGCAAAATCCAGCGCAGCCCAGGCGGAACCGGAGTCCCACCCGCCGTGCGGTCCGCCTGTGAAATACCAAGTCTGCCCGGAGGCGAAAGGCAGCCGCATGGGTGGCTGAACAACCGCCGGCGAGACTAAAGGCTCAATAGCGTAATTGAAGGGATTGCCAAAGAAAACATAGTAGGTAAGGAAAAGCCCGACGCCGCTGACATCATGCCGCCAAGTCGGAAGGTCGTCCAATTGGGAAAAGAAATATTGCACCGCCGCCGTGCCGGCGTTGATGGTTGGGTCTATCGGCGTGACCGTTGAATCGTTCATGACCCAGGTGGAAAGCGCGTTTCGTTTCCAATGGTAATAACCGCGATTCAAAACGTCCGCCGCCCAAGTCAATTGGCGATACAAACCATAGCGTCCCTCGTCAGCCAGACCCATCGGGTAAGCGGTGTTGAATGGAGCGGGATTGGTGACCCAGCCGCTCTGATATTCAAGCAGGGCAAGCAGGAGTCGCGGATTGACCGAATAATTTCGGGCGACAATCCATACGATTTCATCGCCGGAAAGGACAATGCCATTCACATCCTGCTCATAAGTTTCAAGATAACCGTTCTGACTATCAATAAATCGTTTAATGTCAAAATGAACAGCCGCGGGACCGTACACCAGTTCAGAATCGGGAATGACTTTGAAGGAAGCGCCTGTGTCGCCGGGGTTGGGAGCGGGGACTTTCAGGACCATACCGGCAAAAAGCAGATTAGGGTCTGCAAGGTTATTGGCTTCCATCAAGGTTTTAACGCTAACCCCAAAACGCTCGGCGATGAATCCCAGCGAGTCTCCAGACTGAACAACGTACTGTTCTTCGAATTGACGCGGGGTCGGTAGAACGCGCTCTTCGTCGGGCGTGGGCGTAAAAAGGGATTGAATTTCCGCGACGGTGGGAATAGCGACAGAGAGCGGCGCGCGGGTGGGGGTTGGCGGACGAGTGGCGGTCGCCGTGGCGGTTGGCGGCAGGGTTAAAGAAGCGGTTGGAATCGAAGACGGCAGCGCAGCCGCCTCGCTCAATGAAACAAACGGGTCGTAGGTGGGATACGCCGGCAACCCCTGCGCGGCGGGAGCGCAGGAAGAGAGCAAAACGCCGGCGGCAAAAAGGCAAATTATATTTTTTTGCCAGAGAAGGCTTTTTCGACCAAAACACATGCGGGCGATTTTACCAGCACAAAAGGCTTGACGGCAGACCCAAGGAGAAATGAACGCCTCCGCAAAAAAAACAGCCCGCTGCTGGGCTGTTTCGCCAAGGCGGCGCGCTTTTACGCCGTCGCCGTCTGCTCATATAACTGTTGTTTGATGGAAGCAATATCCCTTTCAAGACGGCGGTCGCCGTGTTGAATTTGTTCTTTAATTTTATCTATGGCGGACATAACCGTCGAGTGGTCGCGCCCGCCGAGTGCCTCGCCAATTTGCGGATATGAAATTTTGAATTCCTCGCGCAGAAGATACATGGCAATTTGGCGCGGAAAGGCGACCTCTTTGGTGCGGTCGCGTCCCAAAAGCCTTTCGGCAGTCAAATTGTATTTCCGCGCAACCAAGTCCACCACTTTTTCGGGCGCTACATCTCCGCGAGGAGGAAGGAGGTCCGACAAAGCCACTTCGACCAAATTCGGGGTTAACGGAGAGCCGCTTAAATCCGCAAAGGCGATGATGCGGTTGAGCGCGCCCTCCAGCTCGCGGATATTGGATTGAATCTGTTTGGCGATGCTTTCCAAAATTTCATCCGAGACAAGGCGTCCTGTGCGCTCCGCTTTTGAGCGCAGAATCGCCAGACGGGTCTCAAAGTCGGGAGGTTGAATATCCGCTGTAAGCCCCCACTCGAAGCGGGAACGCAGGCGTTCTTCAAGCGTCACCAGCGATTTGGGAGGGCGGTCTGACGAAACGATAATCTGTTTATCCTGCCCGTGCAGGGTATTAAAAGTGTGAAAGAACTCCTCCTGCGTGGATTCTTTACCGGCGATGAATTGGATATCGTCCACCAAAAGCACATCGGCGGAACGGTACTTCTCGCGGAAGGCTTGGGTGGTGTGCGTGCGAATGGCATTAATCATGTCATTCGTAAATTCTTCCGAAGAAACATACAAAACATTCAAGCCGTCGGCGTGACAAGCGTTTCCAATAGCGTGCAGGAGGTGGGTTTTGCCAAGCCCTACGCCGCCGTAGAGAAAAAGCGGATTGTAGGCTCGAGCGGGTTTTTCCGCCACCGCCTGACAGGCGGCATGAGCGAGGCGGTTTCCCGACCCAACGACGTAGGTATCGAAGGTATAGCGCGGATTCAAATTCACATGACGCGGCTTTGGCTCCGGCGAAGTAATCTCTATCGAGGCGGGAACGCGCTCTTTGTCGAGGTCGGCGGAAGCGTCGGCTTCGACGTTTTGAGAGACGACAAATTGAACCGTCACGTTCGAATTTAGAGTTTCTATCAAAATACGGGTAATGGACGGCGTGAGACGGCTTTCCAGCCAGTCGCGCGCGTAAGCGTTTCTTACGCCAACGACTAGCGCTCCGTTTTCATACGCTACAGGGCGCGTATCGCGCACCCACGTATCGTAGGAAGCGCGGGGCATCTCCATTTGAAGTTGTGTCAGTACTGTCTGCCAGGCTTGCTCTGCATTCATAATCATTCCTTAGCGTCGGATTTTACGTGCATCGAATAACCCGCCTCATCGCGGCGTCGTAAAAGGGCTTTTTCATTCAAAAAAACGAGGAGATAGGATGCCGAGACAAGCATCCATTTTGTGTCGGCGCGTTGTTATTCTAACAAATACTTACGCCGAATAACAAGGCGGCAGACCTACGTTATGTTAAAAAGATTTGTTTTGTTAAGGTTTGATTATCTTAAAAAATCGATGAAAAATCTTTCCGTGAAAGGCGTTTTCATAGAACAGGCGTTTTAGCCAAAAACGCCGCCTGCCGTCCCCCTACCCCCCATATATGGGCATAACAGACGTTTTTCAGGTAAGCGGACAAAATCTGCCTTAAAAAGTCCAGGCTGCGGAAATTTTTCTTTTCCATTGCATGAATCTCTTTTTCCGGCGATTCATTCCCCGGTCATCGAAAAATTTAACGGGATTCGCGCCGGATAGTCCGAGGCACCCAGACTAAAATGGTTGTCCCTTCGTTGGGCGTCGAGGAAATGTCCACTTCGCCGCCAACAGAGTGAGCGCGGGTGTGCATATTCGCAAGCCCATGTCCAATGGAAGACTTAATTCTATCCGCGTCAAATCCCTTCCCGTCGTCGGAGATTTCCATTAAAACGCGGTCTTGCGTCGTCCAAACCGCCACCTGGACGTTTTTCGCGTTGGCGTGTTTGGCGACATTCGCCAACGCTTCCTGGCAAATGTGAAAAAGCGCCACCGATTGGGCGTGCGATAAATCCTGCAATTCTTCGGAGCCGGTAAAATTAACCTCCGAGAGCGTATTGGCGCGATATTCGGCTATCAGTCGTTTAATGCCGCTGACCAAGCCTTCATTGCCCAATTGACGGGGACGCAAATCAAGAATGTAGGCGCGGATGTCCCGAATCGCCTGATTTAATTCGTCAATCGCATGGACAATGCGCTCTTTTGCCGCTTTGGGGTCTTCCTCCAGAGCCAAACGGGCTCCCTCCAAGCCTAATCCCACGCCGTAGATAGATTGGATAATGCCGTCGTGCAGGTCCATGCCGATACGCTCGCGTTCCTCCAATATGGCAAGGCGGCGGGCGTTCGCATGCAAACGGGCGTTTTCGATGGCAAGCCCAGCCCAAGCGCCGACCGCCGTCAGCAATTGAACGCTGCGCTGGTCGAAGGGTTCGGTTTCGCGGGTGGCGACGCTCATCACGCCGATGAGGTTTTCGCCGGAGAGAAGGGGAATACAGGCGATTTGCTGAAATCCCGCCTCCACCACCGCGTCGCGCAGGAAATTGGTGTCGTTTGCCAGATGCGTTCCAATCATAGTCTTGCGACTCTTCGCCACCAGTCCGGGGTAGCCTTCGCCAACATGAAAAACGTTTTGCGTCCAAAAGGCTTCGGCGGCTTGACCCCGATGAAGCGCCATCCGCAGAGTGGTTTTATCGTCTTCCAGCAGGAAAATATCTCCCGCTTCGACCTTCATGTAGTTCATCACCAGCCCGAGGGTTTTGTTGAGAATTTCGTCAAGTTCCAGGCTGGAGGTCAACGCCGAGGCTATGCCGTTGAGCAGACCCATATCTACGTTGCGGCGGGTCAGAGTCAGGTCGCGCTGCTTCATGTTTTCGTACAAACGGGCGTTGACAATGGCTGCGGCGGCATAGGCTGCCAGCATCTGGATAATCATCTCGTCGTCCGCCGTAAATTGCGGAGCGTCTATTTTATCCGTCAAATACAACTGCCCCAATTGCTTATCCCCTGCGCGGATGGGAACGCCCAAAAATGAAGTCATGCGCGGATGGTTGGGAGGAAATCCCGCCGAGCGGGGATGCGCCCCAATATCCGCAACGCGCAGGGGCGTTTCGGAATTCATCAATTCCCCCAGCAAGCCCTTGCCCAGCGGCGGATGGGGGATTTTTCCCGCTTCCTCCGCCGACACGCCAACATGAACGAATTGTTTGAGGTTTCCTGCGCCGTCCAAAACGCCCAAAGCGGCATAACGCGCCCCAGCCTGCTGACAGGCGGTGGAAACAATCCGTTCCAGCAGGGTTTCAAGGGAAACGTCCTTCACCAATTCCAGGCTTGCGCGGTGAAGGGCAAGCAGTCGTTCCTGAAGTTGTTCGCGGGTTAGGGGGATATTCACAGACATCTCGCTGCCATTATAATCAATTCGCCGCGTTTTGATAGGATTTGAAAGAACGCCAATACTACACTAGGAACAATCTTTTATGACAACTTCGCGCATTTCTGGTTTTTATAACCTTACAGTAGAGGAACGCCGCGCCAAACTGGCGGACGCCGCCGGTCAATCTCCTGAAGGATTGTCGCCGTTTATTTCGGGGGGGCTCTCCGTCGAAGCCGCCGACCACATGATTGAAAACGTAGTCGGGATGTACGCCCTGCCGCTGGGAATTGGCTTGAACTTCATGGTCAACGGACGGGACGTGCTGATTCCCTTTGTCGTGGAAGAGCCTTCGATTGTGGCGGGGGCTTCCTTTATGGCAAAACTCGCCCGCGCCGGCGGCGGTTTTACCGCCACCGCCACCGAGCCGCACATGATTGGTCAAATTCAACTGATTAACGCGAGCAACATTCACGAAGCGCGAATGAAACTTTACGAGCATAAGGCGGAACTCCTCGCCGCAGCCAACGCCATTGACCCCGTCCTGAACAGGCTTGGCGGCGGAGCGCGCGACCTTGAAATCCGTATGATAGAGAACTCGCCCATTGGACCTTTTATCGTCATCCACCTGATTTATGACGTGCGGGACGCAATGGGGGCAAACGCCGTCAACACCGCCTGCGAAAAACTCGCCCCGCAGATTGAATCCATTACGGGCGGGAAGGTCCACCTGCGAATTTTGTCCAACCTGGCGGACAGGCGCATCGCCCGCGCGCGCTGCACCATTCCTGTCAACCAGTTGACCGTCGGGTTTGAATCCTTCAGCGGAGAGACCGTCCGCGACGGCATTATCGCCGCCTGGGCTTTCGCCGCCGCCGACCCCTATCGCGCCGCGACCCACAACAAGGGAATCATGAACGGCGTGGATGCGGTGGTAGTCGCCACGGGCAACGACTGGCGCGCCATCGAAGCAGGCGCGCACGCCTACGCGGCGCGTTCTGGAAGGTACACCTCCCTGTCGAACTGGGGCAAAGACGCGGATGGAAACCTTGTCGGCACGCTGGAGATGCCAATGGCGGTGGGCATCGTCGGCGGCGCGACCAAAGTCCATCCCGCCGCACAAGCCGCCGTCAAACTAATGGGCGTCAAAACCGCCTCCGAACTGGCGGAAATCATCGTCAGCGTGGGGCTTGCTCAAAATATGGCTGCATTACGCGCCCTCGCCACCGAAGGCATTCAGCGCGGACACATGTCGCTACACGCAAGACAGGTCGCCCTCGCCGCTGGCGCCACTGGCGACTTAATCGAAAGAATCGCCGCGCAAATGGTGGCGGAAAAGGCAATACGAGTAAGCCGAGCCGAAGAGATATTGAAAGAGTATGCAGATAGTCAGAAAAACAGTTAAACATGCCAGACAAGAAACTTCTCACCTTCGAAGAAATCTCCGCCATCGTGAAAGGATAATTAATGACAATCCCTCAAACCTCCCCCACCCTTCTCAAACCCGTCAAGCCCGTTGGCATTGTCGGTTATGGCGCTTACGTGCCGCGTTACCGTATTCAAGCAAAGGAAATCGCCCGCGTATGGACGGGCGGCAGAAGCACCGGGCTGCCTGTTAAGGAAAAAGCCGTGCCCGGTTTGGATGAAGACGTTATCACCATGTCCATTGAAGCGGCGCGAAACGCCCTGGCGCGCGCGCAAATTGACCCGGCGGAAATTCGCGCCGTGTGGGTCGGCTCTGAGTCGCATCCCTACGCGGTCAAACCGACTTCCACCATCGTCGCGGAGACGATTGGCGCGGCTCCCAGCACCCAGGGCGCAGACATGGAATTCGCCTGCAAAGCGGGAACCGAAGCCATGGTCGCCGCCATGGGCATGGTCGGCTCTGGCATGGGGCGCTACGCCCTCGCCATCGGCATGGACACGGCGCAGGGCAAGCCCGGCGACGCGCTTGAATACACGGCGGCGGCTGGCGGCGCGGCGTACCTCCTCGGTCCTGCCGACGAGTCGCTGGCGGTGTTCAACGCGGCGTATTCCTACGTCACCGACACGCCCGACTTCTGGCGGCGCGAATACCAAAAGTATCCTGAACACGGAATGCGCTTCACGGGCGAACCCGCCTACTTTAAGCACATCACCGAAGCTGGAAAACATCTGATGGAAGCCAGCGGCACAACCGCCAAGGATTACAAGTGGGCAATCTTCCACCAGCCCAACACAAAGTTCCCGCAGAAAGTGGCGAGCATGTTGGGCTTTTCGTTGGAACAAATCGAGCCTGGACTCCTCGTCCCTGTGATTGGGAACACCTATGCGGGCGCGGCGGTCATCGGTCTGACCGCCACCCTCGACATCGCCCAGCCTGGCGACAGAATCTTGTGCGTCTCCTTCGGCTCTGGGGCTGGCTCCGACGCCTTTGACCTCACCGTCACCGACAAGATTCTCGAACGCGCAGGACGCGCCATCAAAACCCGCGAATACATTGCCCGCCGCACCGAGATAGATTACGCAACCTACGCAAGGTATCGCGGCAAGATTACGATGAAGTAGCGGACAGGTCAACATGACAGAAGTCGTTATCGCAGGAATTGGACAAACGCCCGTCGGCGAGCATTGGGAACTCAGTCTGCGCGACTTGGCGCAGGAAGCGATTCAAGCCGCGCTCAAAGACGCGGGGGGCTTGAAGCCGCAGGCGCTTTTTGTGGGCAATATGCTCGCCCCAAATCTTTCGAATCAGGCGCATCTCGGCGCGCTCGTCGCGGATTACAGCGGGTTGACAGGCATCGAAACCGCCGCCTTCGAGGCGTCGGGAGCTTCAGGCGCGTCGGCGCTTCGTCAAGGCTATTTTGCCGTCGCCAGCGAAATGGCGGAGACGGTTTTGGTGGTCGGCGTGGAAAAATTCACCGACACCATTGGCGCGGAAATCGAGGAAGCCCTCGCCACTGAAACCGATTCGGATTTTGAAGCCATGCAGGGCGTGACCAGCGCCGCGCAAGCCGCCCTGCTGATGCGGCGCTATATGCGCGAATATCAGGTTCCCGAAAACGGATTTTCCAACTTCGCGCTCACCGCCCATGCCAACGGCGAGGGAAACCCAAACGCGATGTTCCGCAAAGCCATTACAGCCGCAGCGTACGAGGGAGCGAAAAAATTAAACGAGCCGCTCAATTTATTCGACGCGGCTCCCAAAGGAGACGGCGCCGCCGCACTGATTTTGACGCGCCGCGAGTTACTTCCCTCCAAGACTGTAAATCCGCCGGTGAAAATCGCCGCTTCGGCGGCGTCCAGCGACACGCTGGCGCTGCATGACCGCAAGGATATGTTGTTTTTTAATGCGGCGCAAATTTCCGCCGCCAAAGCCCTGAAACGGGCGGAAATTTCACTAGAACAAATTGACTTCTTCGAATATCACGACGTCTTCAGTATTTATGCGGCATTGCAATTGGAAGCGGTTGGTTTCGCCGAGAAGGGGCAAGGCTGGAAGTTCGCCGCGGAAGGCAACATCGGTCTGAAGGGCAAACTACCCTGCGCCACTTTGGGCGGAATGAGCGCGCGCGGATATACCGGCGGCGCTTCGGGCGTGTATCAGGCTGTCGAAGCGGTCGTCCAAATTCGAGGTCAGGCGGGGAAAAATCAAATTGCGAGGGCAAAGTTTGGGTTGATTCAGTCTCTTGGCGGACCGGCGTCCACGGCAATCAGCCATATCCTGCGACAAATTTGACGATAGATTTTGAGAGCGCAACCGATATAGAATTAAAATCGAAAGGAACGGAAGAAAATGGAAATTCCAAGGCATTGGCGCTTAAAACAACAAAGGTATGTTCTGACAGGCGAGGTCTGCCCGCATTGCGAACATAAAATTTTCCCCCCGCGCGATATTTGCCCAAATTGCGGCGGCGAAGCAAAAGAACAATTTAAGTTCAGCGGCAAAGGCGAGGTGTTTTCGTTTACTACAATTTATGAAGCCCCTTCAGGATTCGACGCAAACGCGCCATATATTATGGCGCTTGTCAAGTTGGAGGAAGGTCCCATCGTCACCGCGCAGCTGACCGACCTGGGCGACCAGCCCGTCGAAATTGGGATGCCTGTCGAAATGGTCAC
>JAIWOB010000051.1 GCA_020217065.1 Chloroflexota bacterium
CCTGCGCTTTGTTCTTTTCCCAGATGGCTTTGGCGGTGGCGAGGGAGTGATTGCCGTCGCCCATCGCAAAGAGCAGGACGGGCTGGTCTTTGCCAATGCCATATTTGGCGGCAAAGGTTTCGGGTTTGGCAAGTGCGCGCAAGGCTTCGACAATTTGATTCTCGAATTCAGCGCTGACGGCGTATCCCGTCAGGTGTCCGCTATCCAGCATCAGGTCAAAGTCGTAGAGTTTTTCGAATTTGGATTTTGCCGCGCCAAGAGGTTCGATGACCGTGCGCTGCGGGTCGTCAATCAGCACGAGGATGTGAGGAAGCTCCATCGCCGCGCCCTGACGAATTTTGACGCGCGGCGGAAGGCGGTCTACAATCGTCCCTTCGGTGGCGCGGATAAGGCTGGACGAACCTTTGTTGTAATCGTAGCGCTCAAGGTCGAGGCAGAGGATGACGCCTTTGCGGATTTTGCCGGCGACGGCGCGCTCAACATAGATGAAACCTTCGCGCGGCTGAAGGATGCCCTCGTCCATGTACTTCCGCATGGCGGCTTGAACGCTCTGGATGCGCTCTTCCGCGCCTGGTTTTTCAAGATAGACCTCCGGGAAGGTCAGGCGCAAAGTCGAAGGCGCGTCGCCGACGATTTTTTCAACCTGCGCCCAATACTCAGGTTCGGAAGTGAATTGGTCGCATGCGATAACCGCCCATTTGGTCAGGTCCACGCCGGGCTTTGGCAAATATACTTCGGGGATTTGAACGCCGATGTCGGGAATGATTTTCATGAGACCTCCAAACGACCAGCCTGACAGATTTTGGCAATCTGTCAGGCTGGTTCGTATGTTTCTATTTCTTCGCGAACTCAATCAACTTGGCGGCGACTTCCGCGCCGACCCGCGCCTGCGCTTCTTTGGTGGCGGCGCCAATGTGCGGCGAGGCGATGACGTTATCCAGTTTGAGCAATTTCCAGTCCGTCGGAGGTTCTTCAGCAAAGACATCCAGCGCCGCGCCCGCCACCTGTCCGCTGGTGAGGGCGTCGTAGAGCGCGTTTTCGTCAATAATGCCGCCGCGCGCGCAGTTGATAATCCGCACGCCCTTCTTCATTTTGGCGAATTGTTCCTTGCCAATCATATTGGCGGATTCTTTGGTCTTGGGCAGGTGCAGGCTGATATAGTCGGCTTGGGAAAGCAGTTCATCCAGGGAGACCATCTTAACGCCTTCCGTTTCCTTGACGTAGGGGTCGTAGGCAAGAACGGTCATGCCGAGAGCGGAGGCGCGTTTTGCCACTTCCCTGCCGATGTTGCCAACGCCAATCAGACCGAGAGTCTTACCGCCAATTTCGTCGCCTTCAAAGGCTTTCTTCTCCCACTTTTCGGCTTTCATCGTGGAAGTCGCCTTGTAAAGGGAGCGCGCCAGCATAAACATGTAACCAATCGCCAGCTCAGCCACCGAAGCGGAGCTCGCCAGCGGGGTGTTCATAACGGCAATGCCCTTCGACTTGGCATACTCGTGGTCAATGGTGTCCAAACCGACGCCGCCGCGAACAATCACTTTCAGGTTGGGGCAAACGTCAATGAGGGGCTGACGCACTTTCGTGCGCGAACGAACGACCATGCCGTCATAGGCGGGCAGCACGTTGGGGAGTTCTTCCGGGGTAATATCGTCGCGCACATCCACAGTCAGCCCGGCGGCGCGCATCTGCTCGATATATTCCTTCTCGGTTTTGTCGCAAATCAAAATTTTCATGGGGTTTCTCCTTGGGGTGTGAATTGAAAAATTAAAAACGAGAATTCCCCCGCAAGGCGGATGATTCCCGTCAAAAGAGGCTTCTTCACCACAAAGTCATTCTAACCACCGCGCCGGGCTTTGTCAACGACAGGCATCACATGAAAATCATGCCAATTGTTCTTGCTAATTTGTCTGACAAAAAGATATAATGAAAAGAAAGCGTCATAAAGAATCCAGCCCCCACGAGGACACGCAGAAGTCTACGCAAACATTCACACTTAACAGGAGTCACTTAAAATGTCCGAACTCAAACGCGCCCATAATTTCAACCCAGGACCAGCCGCCCTGCCGCTGGAAGTCTTACAGCAGGCGCAAGCGGAAATGCTCGACTTCAAAGGCACCGGGATGTCGGTCATGGAAATCAGCCATCGCTCGAAAGAATTCGAAGCCATCATTCAAACCGCCGAAGCGGATTTGCGCGACCTGCTGGGCATTCCGTCTAATTACAAAGTCATGTTCCTGCAAGGCGGCGCCTCTTTGCAATTCGCCATGCTGGCGATGAATCTGCGCCCCGCCGGCGCCTCCGCGGATTATATCGTCACCGGCGCCTGGAGCAAGACCGCCATCAAAGAATCCAAGAAGTTGGGAACGGCGCGCGCCGCAGCCAACACCGAAGCCGAAGGCTTCAACTGCCTGCCCGCCAGCCTCGACCTCGACCCGAAAGCCGCGTACCTGCACTTTACGTCGAACGAGACCATTCACGGCGTCGAATTCTTCAACGAGCCAATTCCGCCCGCCGGCGTCCCTCTGGTCTGCGATTGCTCCTCCGATTTCGTCAGCCGCCCGATTGACGTTTCCAAGTACGCCATGTTGTACGCGGGCGCGCAGAAAAACGCCGGACCTGCCGGCGTGACTGTGGTTATCCTCCGCGAGGACATGCTGGAGCGCGTCCCCGAAAACCTGCCGGTCATGCTCGATTACAAGACTCTCGCCGCCAGCGGCTCCCTGCACAATACGCCGCCCGCCTATTCCATTTACATCGTGGGGCTGGTTTTCCAATGGATTAAGAAACAAGGCGGGCTTGCCGCCATCGAAAAGACCAACCGCGCCAAAGCAAAACTGGTTTACGACGCCATTGACCAGAGCGGCGGTTTCTATCGCGGACACGCCAAGCCCGACGCCCGTTCGCTGATGAACGTCCCCTTCCGCCTGCCCAGCGAAGAGCTGGAGGAGACCTTTGCCAAGGAAGCCAAGAAAAACAACCTCATTGGTCTCAAAGGACATCGCTCCGTCGGAGGAATGCGGGCTTCAATTTACAACGCCGTCACTCTTGAATCTACGCAGGCGCTGGCGGATTTCATGAAGGAGTTCCAGAAGAAAAACGGCTAACGCTTCGCTCAGGTTTACAATTTCAAGACCTCCAGTTCCTCACAGGCTGGAGGTTTTTTTGGCTCTCCAGGAAGCGCCGTAATCAAAAACCGTTTGAAAGCGGAATTGAGGAACGAACGCGGCGTCACACGGATTTCTTTGGGCTTTTCCACGTAATTTCCGTCATCCGCGTTCGGGATTCACGGTAAATCCTCAAGACCCGCTCTTTTAAAAAGCGGGATAGGCGTTCCAACGTGATAGAATCGCAAAAAGCCTTTCGCACCCTGGAACTCCTTTTATGAAAAAAAATCTCTTTTCCCGCCTGACAAAGCCGCGCTTGGCGCAGCGCATCGGCAATAAAATACGTTCCCTTTTTTTCTCGGAACAATGGACCATCCTGCTTGCGCGCGATATGGATTACCAGTCGTTGGACTGGGCAAAATTCAAGAAACTTGCGCCGCCCCGCGACCATTTCTGGGCGGACCCTTTCGTCTGGAAACATGAAAACAAGTTTTACCTCTTCATCGAAGATTTGCCCTACGCGACCGGACGCGGCTATATCGCCTGCCTGACCCTTGACGAGAATTTGGATGTCGTCTCACAGCAAGTCGTTCTCGACAAGCCGTTTCACCTTTCCTATCCGTTTCTCTTTGAATACGGCGGTCAGTTATACATGCTGCCTGAGATGAAACATAACAACCGGATGGAACTCTACCGCTGTGAGCGTTTTCCCGACCAATGGACGCTGGAAAAGGTTTTGCTGGATAACGCGCGCGCATTGGACGGAACCCTGCTGGAAGAAAATGGAAAGTGGTGGCTGTTTGTAACCCTCCATCAGGAGGGCGGCTCCAGTTGGGATAACCTCCACCTTTACTACGCCGATTCGCCGCTTTCCGACGAATGGACGCCCCACCCCTGCAACCCAATTGTCCAAGACCTCCGTTCCGCCCGCCCCGCCGGACGTATTTTCCGCCGCGAAAACAGTCTCATCCGCCCCTCTCAGGATTGTTCCGTTGACTACGGACATGCGATGCGTTTCAACCGCATTGTCACGCTCAACGAAACCAACTACGCCGAGACCTGCGAGAGCGTCTTTGAGCCGCCGCCCGATGGAAAATTTTTGGCGACTCATACCTTCAACAGCATGGAAGGTTTGACCGCCATAGACGCCATTCAACTCAGATTTAGGTTTTGACGCGCATGAACGACAAGGTCAACTTAATTAAAATGCTGCTGGGGCGGCTGGAAAGAATCTCTGTCGATTCGCACTGGGCGCATCGAGCCAGCGGAATCCGCGGGGCTTTAATTCGTTCAGCGGAAAGGATGGAGGCGGGGCAAACCGTCGAAGACGGAGAGATACAACGGCAAGTTGATGCGGGATTTTCTCTCCTTGAAATTTCAGCCAGGGAAAAGCGTCCGCCGCGCTGGAGGCAAAAACGGAATCAAAAAAGCGTCCCCTAAACGGGGACGCTTCTAAAAAATGAGATTATTTTTCCACGAGGACAAACGTGCCGACGAAATTGACAATCGCGGTAAAGAAGCCGTTATCCATAAAGCCTCCCGCGTGAGTCACGCGCCCGTCGCCAAAGAATTGATTGTCCGTTAGTTCCACCCAGTCCATTCCGTCCCAATATAAGATTGCCAGGTTTTTGCCTTGCAACTCGGGCGGAATTGGGAAAAGGATGCTAATGAAGGGAGTGACCTCTTCGGTGATGTCGTTCCAGTCGCTGCCGTCCCAGTAAATCACCCGGCTGCCAACGTTTCTGACGCTGGTTGAAGCGTCTACATACCAAACGGAACCGGGAACGGACGGCGGTTTATACATCACTCCGCCTTTGGTAATGGCAAGGTGCAAACTGGACAAATATTTTAAGCCGTCGGGCAAAGCGCCCGGCAAAGCGTAGGGAGGAATGGCGAGTAGGCGGGCGGCGTCGTCTATAGGACAAGGAATGTAGGCGTTGCCGTTTGGCGTTTTCAATAAAGTTCCGCGATAAAGGCGGCAATCCAGGCGCGCTACTTGACCGTCGTTTGCCTCAACTACTTGAATTGGCAAAAGCGGCTCTGGGAGGGGCGTAAAGCCCTGGTCCACAAAACCTTCCTCGTCGTCGCCATCTTCTTCGTCGTCGTCCACAATCACAGGATAATGAAAACAACCGTTCGAGACCAATATCAAGCGGTCTTCGTCCACGCCAAGATTGTGGTCAATATCGCCGCCAAAATCCACGCCTGCCAGGGTCAGCGCGCCGGGCAGGTCGGCTTCGATTTGGTAAACCGCGTTGTCGGTGGTCAGACCGCAAGAGACGAGCGCGCTTCCGCTTCCTTCGATAAAGACGCCGTCGCCGCCATTAAAACGAGCGGTGATATTTTCAATAAAGACAAAGCCGCCGGCGTCCACAAAGAGACCGTCCTGCGCGTTATTGTTAAAGACGTTCGTTCCCAAAAGAGTAAAGGCGCCTGGCGTGAAAATTTCCGCTCCGCTGGCTCCGTTGCCGCTGGCTCCGACGTTCTCCGCCTCGACATTTCCGCCGGCGTCCACAAGAAGCCCGCTGTCCTGATTCTCGTCGAAGACGTTGCTGCCGCCGAGGGAAACCGCGCCCAGGGCGTACAACTCCGCGCCGCCGCCAAAGCCGCTAATTAAGCCGTTTTGATTGGCGGTGATATTTTCAGCGTCAATTTCGCCGCCCGCGCCCACATACAAGCCGGCGCCGCGATTGCTGTTGAAGACGTTCGTTCCCGTCATCAAAAAATCGCCGCCGAGGTTTACCTCCGCGCCAGACGCATTATTGCTGGCGGCGATGTTTTCGAGAGTCGCGTCTCTAAACGCCTCAACGTACAATCCTTCGAGCGTGTTGCCGTCAAAAACGTTTGAGCCGCCAACCAGCGAAACGCTCTGCAAAAGGGAAACCAGGCTGGCACCGCTGCCGCCATTTCCGCTGGCGGAAAAACTTACGCTGTCAATGTCAATGTCGGCGGACGCTTCCGCCAGAAGCCCGTTGTCGCCGTTTTGGTCGAAGGCGTTGACTCCGCCTAAAGCGACGCCGCTGGAGGAGTAGAGAACCGCGCCGCTGCTGTCGTTTTGATTGGCGGTCACATTTTGAAGGTCAATATCGCCCGCCGCCTCAACGTAAAGGCCCGTATCGTGGTTCAAGGTAAAAGAGTTGATTCCGCTCAGGGTAACGCCCCCGCCCGTCGAAATCAAATCGGCGCCGATAAGGTTTCCGCTGGAGTTCACATTCTCAAAGTCAATATCGCCCGCCGCTTCGACGACAATCCCCTCGCCGTGATTATCCAAGAAGCTATTCACGCCAAACAAGGTTACGCCGCCGAGCGCGGAAAACTCGGCGCCGGACGCGGCGTTCCTTTCAGAAGTCAGATTGCCAGCCTCGATGTCGCCGCCCGCCTCAACGGATAAACCGACATCTCCATTTTCAAGCGTGGAAATAGAATTAAGAAAAACGTCGCCGCTGGTTTGCACTTCCAAGCCTATTGAAGGCGTCGAATAGGTTGAACTGTTTACGGTGATTTGGTTAATGGTTACAGCGGCGTTCCAGTTTGTAATGGAAACTGGAACCGAAAAGACGGATGTTCCTGGGGCGCTGGAGTCTCCCGAAACGCCGCCCCAGCCTCCCTGAATGGTAAGGGCATAATTGCTGAGCGTGGCGAATCGAGCGTTGGAGCCGTCTATCGAAATATCGGCTGAGGATGAGTCGTTTCCGCCTGTAATCCAGATGACCCCGTCTGCGGCAGGCAGAACCAGCGAGCCGTCGTCAATGGCTTCGACCAGGGCAAGCAGATTTGGATAAGAAGCGGTGCAGTCTCCCGCTCCGGGCGTGGGCGCGTCGCCTTCCGGGCACCAGATGGGGTCGCCCGCAACAAAAGCGTTTGCCGCCGATTGAGTCGCCAGAGGTTGAATTTCTCCTTCAACCACCACCACGACTTCGGTCTGCGGCGGAACCTGCTCTAAGAGCGGCGCTATAGTTTCGGAATTCTGGACAGGGTCTTCGGATAACTCCTCAACGGGCGGAGTCTCCACAGGAGTTTCTACAGGAGGAGGAGTTTCGTCGTCCGCTATAACAGCCGTTGTGTGCAGCAGAGAAAAAGCCAAGGACGCTACCAACGCCGCCGCTGCGAATTTGAATTTCAATCTGGTTTGCATAAATTCTCCAAACAATTAAAACAACAAAAAAGACACACTTACACTATAATACGAAAAAGCCAAAAATACAATCAACTCATTGGGGGATGCAAAGATGCGGCTCGTGAAATTGAGCGCAAACCCGCCCAACGGGATATATCCGCGCACAGTATAATCGCAATCATAAAAAGCGCCGATTAAAATTTAGAGACAGGAAAAATTATGGAACAAGCGGTTGTCCGACATATTGGAAATTTAGAGGAATTTGAAGCCCTGCGCGGGGATTGGAATCGTCTTTGGAAACAATGCGGCGAAAAGACCGTATTCCTCACCTGGGAATGGCTTTACGCCTGGTGGAAACACAACGCGGAGAACAAGGAACTTTGGGCGCTGACCGTTTGGCGCGAAGACAAACTGGTCGGCGCCGCCCCGCTGATGCTTGTCAAAGCCAGGAAACACGGAATGCGTTTCCGCCTCCTGCAAAGCCTGGGAACGCCAAACGCCGACCACAGCGATTTTATGGCGGCGGAAGGAGAAACCGAATCCACCGCCGCCTTGTGCCGTTATATTCTGAGTCAAAAAAGCAAATGGGACGCGGTGGAGTTAAACGAACACAGAGACGAAAACCCCCGGACGCGCGAAATTCTGCGCCGGCTTTCGGAGGGCGGGCTGGTCTTGAACGTCCATTCGAACCTGCATCATCACATTCCCATCGCCGGCGCGTGGGAAACCTATTTCAAGGGGCTTTCCCGCAATACGAGACGCGATATTGAAAAGCGAATGCGGCATTTGACGGAAAAACGAAAGGTGGAGTTAAAACGCTTTCGCGGAGCGGAGGTCAGGTGGGAACATTTTGAAACCCTGTTCGAAGTCAACAAAAACGGCGCCTACCCCCAAAAATATGAATCGCGGAACGAGCGCGCTTTTCACCGCGAACTGCTCGATTTGATGAGCGGAAAGAACTGGATTGAAATCGTTTTTCTTTACCTGGACGATAAGCCCGCCGCTTACGAATACGGCTTCAACCTCGACGGGAAATTTGAAGACTGGCGCACCGGCTACGACAAAAACTACGCCGAAGACTCGGCGGGCAAAGCGCTGCTCATCCTTCTGCTGCAAGAGTTTTTCAAAGACGGATACAACGACTTCGACTTCCTGCGCGGCGAGTACGAACATAAAGACCGCTGGAAGCCCTCCAGCCGAAAGTTTCTCAACGTCGCCGCCGTCAAGCCTCTTCATCTGCCGGCGCGTCTGGCGCTCATCGTTTTTCCGAATATCTGGCGCTGGCTTAAAGCGCACATCCTCCATAGACAAGGCAGTCATCACGCATCATGAAAGACATCGAAATCAGGAACATACAGGACATAAAAGAATTCGAAGCCCTTTACGCAGGCTGGGAACGCCTGCTGGAACAGAGCCCGGTCAAAAGCGCCTTTCTCACCTGGGAATGGCTGTTCGGCTGGTGGAAGGTTCATCAGGAAAACAGGCGTCTGTGGCTTGTCACCGCCTGGCGTAAAGGCGAGTTGGTCGGCGTGGCGCCATTGATGCAGGAGCGGCGCAGAAAATTTGGGCTTTCGCTGCGCGCCATTGTCAACCTCGGCGCTCCTCAAAGCGATGTGGGGGGATTTTTGTTTAAGGACGAAAACGTTCTTTCCCATTTATGGAGACGCCTGGCGCAGCATCGGGAAGAATGGGACATTATCGAATTAAACGAATTCGCCAGAAACGGCGCCGAGATGCAATTTCTGCGGAGGGAGCTGGCGAAGACAGACTTTTTATGGCGCGAGGAAGGGAACGTCCATTATTTCATCCCCCTCGAAGACACCTGGGATAAATTCAGCGGGCGGCTGGCGCGAAAGTTTCGTTATAACTTGCGGCGGGCGCTGAGGCTGGCGGAAGAAATCGGACCCGTGGAGATTTGCCATTACAGCGGCAAGCAAGTCACCTGGGAGGTCTTCAACGCGGTTGTGCAAATCAACCGCCACGCGCATTATCCGCGCCTTTACAATTCACAGACCGAACAGGCGTTGATTCGCGCCTTGATTGACCAGCCCCAGCCCAAGCAAGGCTGGCTGGACGTTTATCTGCTGCGGGTCAACGGGGAAGCGATTGCCTACGAATACGGGTTTCAATATGAAAAACGGTTCGAAGACTGGCGTTCGGGGTTTGACACCCGTTTTCCGTCCAATATCTCCGTCGGCAAACTGCTGGCGATGGAGGTCGTCCAGCAATGCATTCGGGAGGGCTATACGGAAATAGACTTCCTGCGCGGCGACGAGACGTATAAACAGGAATGGGAGCCTCTGGAAAGGGAATTCGCCAGTTTGCGGGTGTTCAACCACAAAAGCCCGCCCGCCATCGTCGCTCATCTGTGGCTGGAAAAGGTCAAGCCATGGCTGAGGAAGCAGCCTGCGGGTCAGCGGCAAGAGAAAGAGCAGACCGAGAATCAGCCAGCCGCGTAACCTCCGCCATGTTCAGGCTCTGCATCCCGAAAGATTGGCGCAAGACCTTGTATTCGGCAAGAACTTTTTCCAAAAACGCCAGGTTGTCGGCGGGACTGCCGCTAAAATCTTCAGGATGCCACCAAAGATGAAAGAGATGCCCCGCCTGCGCGGCGTATCTCATTGCGGTTAGGATGCGATTCAAGCGCAGCGGCTCAAAGAGGCGAAAACGTTTGGAGAAGGAACGCAAATATCTGCTGGCGGGGATATTGAGAGGGCGCGCGCGCCCGTCAGGCAAAGGATACGTATTTGCGCCCGAAATATTGACATAGGCGTCCGCC
>JAIWOB010000052.1 GCA_020217065.1 Chloroflexota bacterium
ATAAAAAAAGACCTGACAGGTTTCAGGAGAAGCCTTGTAGGCAGGGCGTCATGTCCGCGCCGGGGCGACGGCTGGCTCAGGTCACGGTGAAGCCTGTCAGGTCTATGGAATAAAGGAACGCTTCAAGGTAAGGTTGTTCCAGGCGGGAAACCGCCTAAAAATCATTGAAAAAACACAGGAGATAAAGTATATATGCCCCGCCGCGTCAAGCCTTCTATATTCATGGCAGCCTTGTCGTTGATTTTGCTTATCACGGCAACGTCTTGCGGGATGGGAGCGACGCTCCCCACGCCCACGCCAACCGTCGCCAACACCCCGCTGCCTACCAATACCCCGCTCCCAACGTCCACGCCTACGCCGGTTCCCACCGCCACCCCTCTCCCTTTTGGGCTGGAAGGCTCCCTCTCGAAGACCATCGAGGCTTTTGAAAACCTGGGATGCGCCCTCATGGAGCCAAGCGACTCCGAGTCTTCGAGTATGGATTGCAGCGACTCGCTTGGGGTGCATATGGTCTTCCTCTCGACCTCCGCCGACTTGCCGCCAGACGCAATGCAACATGCCCTGCTCAATTTGACCCTGAAAGAGGGAACCAGCAGCGATTGGAGCGTCGAATTGCTGTTCGAGAACAGGCATCGCGCCCTGATGACGGAATTTCTGTTGAATACCGTGCCTGTGTCATACAACCGCGTAAATTCGTGGGTGGAAGACCAAATCAAGACGCCGGGCAGCGACCTGGCTCTTTATGGAACGGCAAGCGCCGAGATAGACGGTCTCTACGTCAACATGAGCGCGCTGCCTCCGCTTTTCGAACTCAGTATCTGGGGCAGGGAGTAAGCCAAAAAGCCCGAATGCAAGACGAAATCTGAATCAGGATAAACGCAGCCCTCCGAGTTTTGAACTCGGAGGGCTGACCGATTACCGCCCGCTGATTACTTGCCTTCCCGCTCCCATAACTGCCTTGCAATCAATTCCTGGTCAACGGGGAGTTTATCCACCCGCACGCCGACGGCATTGTAGATGGCGTTGGTGATAGCGGGGATGGTCGGAATGCTGGAGACTTCGCCGACGCCCTTCGCGCCGTAGGGTCCCGCCTCGACGGGATGCTCGACGATGATGGACGTGATTTCAGGCGTGAGCATGATGCCCGGCACGCGGTAGCGGGCAAGGCGGTCGGTGACGACCTGTCCGTCTTCGACGATGAACTCTTCGGTCAGGCAGTGACCCAAGCCCATCATCACGCCGCCTTCGACTTGTCCCTGCAAGCCGAGCGGGTTGATTGCCATGCCCACATCGTTGGCGGAGATGACCTTCAACACGCGCACTTCGCCGGTCAATTTATTGAGTTCGATTTGGGCGGCTTGGGCGGCAAAGGAGAAAGCGAAGTGCATATCGCCGCCTGCGCCGAGGGGCTGGGTCTTCGGCGCTTCATATTCGTAGCGGACGCAAGGCTTCTGCCCGGCGGCGGTCATTTCCTTGTAGACTTCGGCGAAAGTCATCGAATGCCCGTTGACGTGGACAATCCCGTCCTCGAAGCGAATTTGTTCAGGGCGCACGTCATATTTTTCCGCCATCGTTGCGGAAATTTGGTCGCGCAAGGTCTTTGCCGCAAGGCGCGAGGCGTTGCCCGTCACGAAGGTCTGACGGGACGCGGTGGTGGGTCCGCCGTTGGGGGTCAGGTCGGTGTCCATGACGAGGACGCTGACCTTATCGGGAGTCACGCCCAATTCCTCGGAGACGACCAGCCGCATGACGGTAACCAGTCCCTGACCAAGTTCGGCGGCGGAAGAACGAACCTGGAATGTGCCGTCTTCGTAGAGTTCCACGTCTGCGCCGGAGATGTCGGGCGCGCCGCCGCCAAGTCCCGTGTTTTTATAAGCGGCAGCGAAGCCCCAAACACGGACGAGGTTCGGGTTGGCAGGGTCTACTTTCGGGGTGAAGGGGTCGGGGTCAAGGCGTTTCATCTCCGCCTCGACCTTGTCAATGCATTCGGTCAGACCCACCGAGTCGCGCAGGACTTGTCCCGTATTGGTCACGCTGCCGACGCGCAGGGCGTTCATGCGGCGCAGTTGGATTCTATCCATGCCGAGTTTTTCGGCGAGCATGTCCATCATCGATTCCACGGCAAAGGCGGATTGCAGCACGCCGAAGCCGCGAAACGCCCCCGCCGGCGGGTTGTTGGTGTACATGGCGTAGCAGTCGGCGCGGACGTGTTCGATGTCGTAAGGTCCAGCCGAGTGCGTGGTGGCGCGGGTCATCACCTTTTCGCCGAGCGAGGCGTACGCGCCCGTGTCGCCGTAAAGTTCGGTTTGCATCGCCACAATGCGCCCGTCTTTCTTCGCGCCGACCTTGACGGTAATCTGCGTGGCGTGGCGCTTCGGGTGAACAATCAAGCTTTCCTGGCGGTCAAAGAGCAGCTTGACGGGACGCTGGGTGACGTTGGCAAGCATGGCGGAATGAATCTGCCCCATGATGTCTTCCTTGCCGCCAAAGCCGCCGCCCATCAGTTGACCAATCACGCGGACGCGGGATTCCTCCCAGCCCAAAGCGCGGGCGACCTGCGCGCGGTCCTGGTACGGGATTTGCGACCCGACGTAAATGTTCATGCGTCCGTCGGGGAGCGGTTCGGCGATGCTGCATTCAGGCTCGATGAAGGCATGGTCGTTGGGCGGCGTGTGGAAGGTGTGTTCGAGAATCACATCCGCTTCGGCGAAGCCCTTGTCCATGTCGCCCTTGCGGACTTTGATGTGCTTGAGCAAATTGCCCTTCTCATGGAGTTGAGGCGCGCCGTCCTGTTTCGCCATCACGGCGTTGGTGACGACGGGCTGAAGGTCGAACTCCGCTTCGATGAGGCTGACGGCTTCTTCCGCAATCGCCTGCGTCTCGGCGGCGACAATCGCCAGCGCGTCGCCGACATAGCGGACGCGTTCGCCAAGTCCCACCAGGATGGGCCAGTCGTAGACGACCAAGCCGTGATTCTTTTCGCCGGGGATGTCTTCAGCCGTCAAAACGGCGGCGACGCCGGGCAAGGCTTTGGCTTTGGAAATGTCGAGTTTCTTCAGAAAGCCATGCGGAATCATCGCCCGTTTGACTTTGGCGAACAACATGCCGTCGAGGACGATGTCGTCGGTGTAGATTGCCGCGCCTGTCACCTTCTCCACCGCTTCAGGGCGATGGAATTTGTGTCCGACGGCTTTGTGCGAGCCGCCCCTCGCCGAGTCTGGGATATGAGTCGGCTTTTGGACAGGCTCTCCCGTGCGAAGCGCCTGCGCCGCCGCGATAATCGCCCGCTCGATGGATGGATAACCCGCGCAGCGGCAGAGGGTATCTTTGAGCGCAAAACGAATTTCTTCGCTGGTGGGGTTTGGGTTGCGTTTGAGCAGGGCATAGGCGGTCATGATTTGTCCGGGAATGCAGAATCCGCATTGGACAGCGCCATGCTCCACGAAGGCTTCCTGCAATGGATGAAGTTTCATTTCCTCGTGGACGCGCTGCGCCAGCCCTTCGATGGTGACGATGGTCTTGCCGTCGGCGCGCTCGGCGGGATAGACGCAGGACATGGTCGGCTCGCCGTCCACCAGAACGGTACACGCGCCGCACTCCGCTTCTTCGCATCCGATTTTTGTGCCGGTAAGATGGAGCCGCATACGAAGGAGAGAAGCCAGCGTCTCGCCCGGCAGGGACTCAAAGGTTTTGTTGACGCCATTAACTGTAAGATTTATTTTGTTAGTCATAGTTTCCTCGTGAGTAAAACATAGAAAATTTGAACCACAGAGACACAGAGACACGGAGTTTTTTGTTTTACCTCTTGTTAGAGGACTCGGCGGTAAATTCCTTCTTTCAAAACAGGCGCGTTGAAATTGAGCAGCAAACCGACGTGGATTCCCGTCAGGCGCATGTAAGTCAATAATTGCGCTTCGTGAACGGGGATGACCCTTTCGACCGCTTTGAGTTCCACGATTACCCGTTTGTCATAAATCAGGTCGATGACGTATCCAGCGTCCAGATTGATTCCTTTGTAGTTCAGAAGCAAATCAACCAGTCTCTCGAATGGGATATTCCTCAATTTGCTTTCATACTCCATGCAAACCTGATATGCAGACTCCAACAAACCCGGTCCAAGCGTGCGGTGAACCTCAATCGCTGCGCCGATAATCCTGTCGGTCAACTCCTTTTCCCGGAGTGGAATGACATGATGATTATGCGGAACGGGAAAGTTACGCTGCATGATTCAACCTCAAGAATCTCTGTGTCTCCGTGCCTCAGTGGTTAAGCCGCTCTTCCCCACGCGGTTTCCAGCGCATCCTTGAACAAGCCGCCGACGATGTGACGGCGGTAGTCTGCGCTGGCGCGGCGGGCGCTGGTGCGGAATTTGGCTTGGGCAAGCAGGGCTTCGAGCGCCCCGCTGAAATTTTCTTCGGTCAGGGGTTTTCCGCGCAGGAAGGCTTCCGCTTCGGCGGCGCGGAAGGGAGTGGAGCCGCCAGGTCCGACAGCGACGCGAACCTCCTTGAAGAGGTCGCCTTCGCGTTCAAGCCAGACCGAGCAATTCAGAATCGGAAGGGCAACTCCCTGCGGGCGCATGATGCGTTTAAAGCAGGAGGCTTGTCCTTTCCTGGCTTGCGGCAAATAGAACCCGACGATGATTTCCCTGCTCTTGTCGAGGGAGGATTTGCCCGGACCGGCAAAGAGCGCGGTGAAAGGCATTCGGCGGGTTCCCTCCGGGCTGGCGACTTCGGCTTGGGCGTTGAGCGCGGTCAGGGCGATGGTTCCGTCGGCGGCGGGGAGGGCGTGCGCCACGTTTCCCCCGATGGTGGCGGCGTTGCGGACTTGCGGTCCGGCGATTAAGTTTGCGGCTTCGACCAGGGCTTGGGCGTGAGCCGCAACCAGCGGGTCGGCGGCGACGCGGTTGACCGCCACAGCCGCGCCAATGAAGAGTTCGTTTCCCCTTAGTTCGAGCCGTTTCATTTCGTCTACAAAGGTCAAATCAATCAACGTATGCACAGGGGCGTGGCGTCCCTGCTTCAAGTCCAGCATCAAATCCGTTCCGCCGGCAATGGGGACAGCCGGAGGCGGCGCGGATACGAGGGCTTGGACAGCCTCTTTCACGGAAGAGGGTCGCACGTATTTCTGCCAAAGGTTCATAAGTGGCGTCCTTTCTTTTTTGGGGCGGCGGAACTTTTCGATGGGGCGCTGCGCGCAACCCAACGCCGCTGATTTTGTCAGCGACCACCGAACCGATGGATGAATATGTTCATCCGCAAATCTGAACGAGTTACAAACTCATTTGAGACGCGGAGGCGCTGAAAGGCGGAAGTTATCAGTCGCTCTCCGCGTCTCAGCGGTTAGATTTGCGGAGTTTTAACAGGAAGGGCACTCATCATCCCGCCTGACGTTCGGGATGGACGCCCGCCATAAGCAAGCCAAGTTTTTCAGGCGTTGCGTCTTCGCGGTTGACGATGTCCATAACCTGCCCTTCGTAGAGTACGGCGATGCGGTCGGAGAGGGCGAGAATTTCATCGAGGTCTTCGGAAATGAGCAGGACCGCCGTCCCTTTGCGGCGTTGTTCCAGCAATTGCTCGCGGACGTATTCCGTCGCGCCAATGTCGAGTCCGCGCGTGGGCTGGGCGGCGATGATGACTCGCGGGGTGCGGAAAATTTCCCTTGCCAAGACAATCTTCTGGATGTTGCCGCCCGAAAGGTTCTTGGCGCGGGTATCGCGCGAAGGCGTCTTCACGCGGAAACGCTTAATGAGTTCGTCGGAGTGGCGCGAGATTTCGCCAAGATTGAGAAAGCCATAGCGCGAATACGGGGCTTTGTGGTGTTCGCGCAAAACCATGTTTTCAGCGACGGTAAATTCCTTAATCATCCCGTCGCGCATACGCTCTTCAGGGATGTAGGAAAGCATCCGTTCGGTGAGTTCGGCGGGCGGGAGATTGGTCACATCCTGCCCTTCGAGCAAAACCTGTCCGCCGGTGACTTTTCGCAAACCCGCAATCGTCTCAGCCAACTCGCGTTGACCGTTGCCCGAAACGCCGGCAATCCCCAATATCTCTCCCGAACAAACTTCAAGGCTCACGCCGCGCAAACCGGGCGTGCCGCGGTCGCTGCCGCAGAAGACGTTCTTCACCTGCAAGCGCGGTTCGCCGCGCTGCGCCTGTCCACGGTCGGGAATAAAGCCGACTTCGCGTCCCACCATCCAATTGGCAAGGTCTTGCTTGGTGACTTCGGAAGTGGGGCGCGTTCCAATCATGCGCCCGTCGCGCAAGACGGAAACGCGGTGGCTGATTTCGACCACCTCATGAAGTTTATGCGAGATGAAAACCAGCCCGTGACCGTCTTTGACCATTTGCTTCATGATAACGAATAATTCGTCCACTTCCTGCGGGGTCAAAACGGCGGTCGGTTCGTCGAGAATAAGCAAAGCCGCGCCGCGATACAGGGCTTTGATAATCTCGACCCGCTGCTGCTGCCCCACCGACAACTGCCAGATGTAGGCGGAAGGGTCAATCCTCAAACCATAGATGTCCGCCAGTTCCACGATGCGCTTCGAGACGCGGTCGAGGTCGGTGAGCAAGCCGCGGGAGGATGGCAACCCCAGAGCGACATTCTCAGCCACGGTCAAGGTTTGGACGAGCATGAAATGCTGGTGAATCATGCCGATGCCAAGATTAATCGAATCGGTGGGCGAAGAAATTCGCACCGCTTTGCCGTTGATTAAAATCTCGCCTTCATCGGGATGGTACAGCCCGTAGAGAATCTTCATCAATGTGCTTTTGCCCGCGCCGTTCTCGCCCAGCAGGGCATGGACTTCGCCGGACCTCACGTCGAAATCAACATGGTCGCTGGCAAGCACGCCGGGAAAACGCTTGGTAATCCCGCGCATTTCAAGGCTTTCGATGCGGGTTCTTCCAGAAGGGAGTTTATCGCTTTCGCTCATGGGCGCCGTCCTAAAAGTCAAATTAGACCTGACAGGTTTTTGGAAACCTGTCAGGTCGTCTTTATAAAGCGCTACGGCAGGGTGATGGTGACGGTACCGTCCACAATACCCTTGACGGTCTCATCCGCAACAGCCCTGACGTCTTCCGGCAGGGCGTAATCGGGATTGAACTCGATGACCTGTCCGCCGTTTTCAAGGTTGGCGGTGAAGGACTGACCGCCGAGAACGCCGTCCTGAACAAGCCCAATGATTTCCTTGAGAATGACTTCCCAGTGATAAACCTGGCTGGCAACCACAATCTTGGGAGCCAGCGAAGCCTGATTAGACTGGGTGCCGAACCACAAGGCATTGGCTTCTTCAGCCTTGCCGATTGCGCCGACAACCATCTGGGCGGAGCCGGTCAACACGTCGGCGCCGGCGGAGATGTGGGTGGTGGCGGCTTCGGAGGCAAGCGCAACATCGGAGAAGGAACCGATGTAATTCACGTTTACCTTAACATCGGGGTCTGTTGCGGCAACGCCGGCTTTGAAACCGTCAATATAAAGTTTGGCGTCGCCAGTCTCAATGGGACCCACAACGCCGATTACCTTGCTCTTGGTGAGTTTGGCAGCCAGCACGCCATTGACATAACCGCCTTCGTGCGAAGCGGCTTCATAGGCAAAGATGTTGGGCTGACCAAAGGTGTCCACCGTAGTGCCCCAGGCAAAACTGGTTTCGGGGAAGTCGGGGGCGATTTCCTGGAGGGAGGAACCGTACTGCGAACCGTGTGCAATCACCAGGTCGAAGCCCTGAGTAGCGTAATCGCGGATGGCGGCGGCGGCGTCGTCCACAACGAACATGCCTTCCGAGTAAACGAACTCGAAGTTCTCAGCGCCCATTTCCTCCTGAATGCGGACGAGGGCGTCGTACATGGATTGACCGAAGGCTAAATCGTTAATGGCGCTGGGCATCACAACCGCAACGCGGAAAGGCTCAGCCGGCGCAGGCGCTTCGGTTGGAGCCTCGGTGGCGGCGGGCGCTTCGACAGCGGGGGCTTCGGTGGCGGCGGGGGCTTCGGCTGCGGGCGCTTCCGCAGCAGGGGCGCCGCAGGCGCTCAAGACCAAAGCCAGAGTCAGGACGAACCAAACAAACTTTTTCATTTTCTTCTCCTTTAGAAAAAATGGATGTTAGACCTCTTGCATAAGCGGCGCAACTTTAATGTTGTCCTTTATTTTGAACCACTGAGACGCCAAGACACGGGGTTTTTTTGTTTTTCTCTGTGTCTCCGCGCCTCCGTGGTTAGGCAGTGGGCTTTTACAAGAAGTCTATTCTTTCGACAGGGCGCGCGCCCTGTTACGAAATTCAAAGTTAATCGCCGCGCTCAAAGGGCTTCGATAACGCGGACGGCGCGCGGACTTTCGAGACGGTGGCGACCAGCACCAAAATCGTCACCACGTAGGGCATCATCACCGCCAGGTCAGACGGGATGGGAACGCTCAAAACCTGAATCCAGAGCTGCAAAGAGTTAATCAAACTGAAGAGCAGGGCGCCGCCCAAAACGCCAATGGGACGCCAGGCGCCGAAGTACACCAGCGCTACCGCGATAAAGCCAAGTCCGCTGGTCATATTCTGTTGAAAGACGTTGAGCAGGGCGATGGACATCGAAGCGCCGGCGACGCCGGAGAGGATTCCGCCAAGGATGATGGTAAAGTAGCGGGTGCGCGCTACGCTGACGCCAAGCGAATCCGCCGCATCGGGATTCTCTCCCACCGCGCGGATTTTCAAACCCAGCGTAGTCTTGTTCAAGACAAACCATGCAAGCGGCACAAGCAGATACGCGCCATAGACCAGAATGTTTTGGCTGAAAAATATCTCGCCGAAGCCGGGAATATCGCTTAAGACGGGGATATAAATTTTCGGAAAGCCTTGCACCGTTTCGACAGTGCCGAGTAATTTTTGAAACAGGAGGTCGCTCATCCCCAACCCAAAGAGATAAAAGCCGATTCCGCTGATGCCCTGTTGAGCGTGTAAGTTAACGGTGACGTAAGCCATCGCCAAGCCCATCAGCGCCCCAACAACCATGGCGGTCAATAAGCCCAGCCATAGGCTGCCGGTGGTCATCGCCACATAAAAAGCGGCGAAGGCGCCCAAAAGCATTTGTCCTTCCACGCCCAAATTCAAGACGCCGCTCTTCTGTCCAAAGGTTTCGCCAATTGCCGCATACAAATAGGGCGTCGAAAGGCGGATACCGGACGCAAGAATGCCAATTAAAACGGTGACGGAAAAAAGGTCGGAAATCATGAGCCTGCCTCCGCTGGCTGTATGGATTTGTCCCCCGCTTCGGAGGGCGGCGGAACGTCGTTTTCACGCTTGGCGACCGCTTCACGTCTGCGTTGCCGCTGTTTGCGCCAGATTTCGCTGCTTACCACGAAGACCACCACCAAGCCGTTGAGGGCGATAATCAAAGCGGAGGGAACTTGCACAATGCGCTGCATCTTGTTCGCGCCCACCAGCAATGCGCCAAACAGAATGGAGGCGGGAATGGACCAGATGGGATGCAACTGTCCAAAGAGCGCAGCCACAATCCCATTAAAGCCGGCGCTGCCTGTAAAGCCCGAAGCGGAACCGTCGGTAATCATGCGGTAATTCACGCCGAAAACCTGAGTCGCTCCCGCCAGTCCCGCAAAGGCTCCGCTGAGCAGAAGCGCCAACACCATATAACGCTGGACTTTGACGCCGGCGTAACGCGCGGCGTGAGGGCTTTGCCCCACAGCGCGAATGCGGTAGCCAATCGTCGTGCGCCACAGCAGGATATAAACCAATATCGCCAAAATCACCGCAATCAACGCGCCAAGGTGCAAACGGGTGGGAATCAGGCGCGGCAGGCGAAAAATCTCCTCGAGGCGGGCGGTTTGAGGAATTTGCGAAGCCAGTTTCGCCTGCGCCGGGTCAATCATCGGACCGCGCAGGAGGAAGTTCATCAATTGAACGGCGATGGCGTTCATCATCACGGTGCTGAGGATTTCATTGACGCTAAAATAGGCTTTAAGAACGCCCGGAATACCGCCCCAAACCGCGCCGCCCAAA
>JAIWOB010000053.1 GCA_020217065.1 Chloroflexota bacterium
AATCCCGCCAGCATGGCGAGGGTAATCGTCAGCCAGCCGGGCAGGCCGGTGAGGTTGAGTCCAATCCACGTCGCCAGAATGGCGCCGATAATCATCTGCCCTTCGCCGCCGATATTGATAACATCGCCGCGAAAGGAAATGCAGATTCCCAACGCAACCAAAAGCAGGGGCGTCGCCTTGACCAGCGTTTCGGCGAAGGCGTTGGCGCTGCCGAAAGCGCCGTCCCACAATGCGGCGTACGCCTCGATGGGGTTGACCTTTAAAAACAGGAGCATCACCGCCCCGACGGCAAGCGCAGCAAGGGTGGCAATCACCGGCAAAAGGGCGTCAAAAAGGGAATCTAGTTTTTGTCGCATTGGAAGACCATCCTCCTCGATTCGGATTCGGGGCGCTTAAAAACAAAAACAGGCGGGTCAATTCCACGCCTGCGCCAAACTCAAATGTAAAAACGAGTCGTCAAAAATATTCACGCCCAAGGCGAGAGGCATGTTATTTTTTTCGTAGAACGTCGTCTGCAATTCCAAAATGGGTCTGCCGGCTTCGCCGCCCAAAAATTCAACCATTTCCTGCTCCATCACGGTAGCGCGAATGCCGGTCAATACAAACGCAATCTTTTGATGAAAATATTGGTCGAGAATATCGCGGATGTGCAGCCCACCGTCAAGAGTTTCCAGCGGAGCGCAAAGAAGCGAAACCGGAATGACGTTATCCGCCAAAATAACCGCTCTTTGGTCGGCGTAAAACAACCTGCGAAGACAAAGCAGTTCGCCGCCCGCCTCCAAAGCCAAAACCAACGCTTCTTTCTCGGTGGCGGGTCGCTTTTTCATGGAAATCAAACGAATGGAAGGGACATACCCGTTGCCTTCAATCAACTGCGTCAAATCCCACAAGTTTCCAAAATGAGCGCTGGCGCGGCGGGCGTGTTCGTTGACATAAGTGCCGTCGCCCTGTTTGCGGGTGATGAAGCCGTTGGCAGCCAATTTTGCAAGGACAGTGCGAACGGTGGCGCGGCTGACCCCCAACTCGTCAGACAACTCGCTTTCGGAAGGAATGCGGCTTCCGGGCAGATAGACCCCGCTGCGAATTCGCTCCAGGAGAATTTCATCTACCTGCTCTGTAACGGACTTTACTTGAAGAATACGCATATTTGCAAGCAAGTTGACAGTCGTCTGACGTTTGAATATTTGTACCATATTTCACATGAAATTTCAAGCCTTAATCTCTTAAAATTATCCAGAAAAGACCACGGGGCGGCTTCTACGCCGCCCCGTGAGGGCAATCCTACTTTCCCCGTTCGCCGCGAATATAGGGTTCGCCCAGCGCCGCAGGAGCGCCAAGCCGTTTTCGCATGGCTTCGCGCGAGCCAATCACCAAGACAATGACGGTGAAGGCGTAGGGCAGCATTTGCAGGAAAAAGCCCCAATACGGATTGTAATAAAAAGGGTTGTCAAAGCCGAACAGAACGGTGGGACCTTGAATATCCAAAATCAGGCGTCGGAGCGCGCCAAAGGCGTAAGAGCCGAGCATGGCGCGCAGCGGGTCCCATTGAGCGAAGATGACCAAGCCAACGGCAATCCATCCCTGCCCGGCGGTGGTTAATTCGCTAAACCAGCCCGGAGAAACCGCAAGGCTGATGGTGGCTCCCGCCAGCCCAACCAACAAACCGCCTAAAAAGACATAAAAGTAGCGCAGGCGGAAGACATTGATTCCCAGCGAGTCGGCGG
This sequence comes from Chloroflexota bacterium, assembly GCA_020217065.1. Taxonomy (GTDB): domain Bacteria; phylum Chloroflexota; class Anaerolineae; order Anaerolineales; family Villigracilaceae; genus Villigracilis. The sequence goes on from JAIWOB010000053.1 coordinate 1,725, forward strand.
CGGCGGGGTACTCGCCCACAGAACGGAGATTCAGCCCTGGGCGGGTGTGATTGATGTAATACCAGGCAAGCGGCGTAAGAAGGTATCCGAAATAAACGAGGATACTTTGCTTAGTAAACAAAATCGGACCGATAAACGGAATTTGCGACAACAGGGGAATTGAAAAATTGGGCAGCAGCGATACCGTGCCAGCCTTGCTTAGCCCCTCGCCCAGCACAAGGCTGATGCCCGCGCCAAGAAACGTAAGCGCCAGCCCGCTGACAACCTGGTCGGCGTGCAGGGTGATGGTGATAAAGGCGTGCGCCTGACTGAGAAGACCCGCCGCCAGCATCGCCATGAATACGCCCAGCCATGGGTTGCCGGTCTTAATGGTGACGCTAAAAGCGGTCATTGCGCCAATTAACATCATGCCTTCAACGCCCAAATTAAGCACGCCCGAACGTTCGGCGAAAATTTCGCCAATGGTAGCAAACAACAAGACTGTGCCAGTCGCAACGCCTGCCTGAAGAATGATGATAAGGTCCATAAATTAATCCTCCTCAGCGCGCGCAATCCGGACGCGGTAGCGCAGCAGGAAATCGCTGGCGATGAGGCAAACAAGGATGATTCCTTGTATCATTTTCGGCACGCCGGAGGGCTGAATTTCACGCCCCGCTAAAATCAATGCGCCAAACAAAACGGAAACCAAGATAATCGCCAGCGGATTTAACTTCGCCAGCCATGCGACGATAATGCCGGTAAACCCGTAGCCTGCGGCTATGGGCGCAGTTTGCAAACGATGCACCATACCGGAGACTTCGCTCATGCCGCCCAAACCAGCCAGAGCGCCCGAAAGCATCATGACGTAGATGATATTGCCGGTAATGTTAATGCCAGCGTATCGTGCGGCGTTGGCGTTATCGCCAATCAGGCGAATTTCGTATCCCCAACGGCTGCGATAAACAATCAACCACAGAATCAAGGCGGCGAACACGCCAATCAAAAGCCCCGCGTGCGTTGTCAAACCGCGAAAGGCGGGGACGCTTTTTGCGTAGTCGGCAAGGCGGGGCAGCCAGGCGTTGAGCGGGAATTTGGGCGACATTTGGAATCCGCCTTCGGACCAGACGCCGAAAATCCAGAAATTAATCCAAGCGACCGCAATATAGTTCAACATCAAGGTGCTGATAATTTCATTGACGTTCAACTTGGCTTTGAGAAAGCCCGGAATAAAACCCCACAAGGCGCCCGCGCCCATCCCCGCCAAAGCCATCACGGTCAGAAACAACCAACGGGGAGAATCTTTATCAAGAACGGGAGCCAGGACAATGGCGCTCGCGCCCCATGCGCCCATGATGAATTGCCCCTCGGCGCCGATATTCCATAATTTCATGCGGAACGCCACTGAACAGGCAAGCGCCGCGAGCAAAATCGGCGTGGCTTTAACAATGGTGTCCGAAAGCACGCCAATGTTGCCAAAGGAAGCACGCGCAATGTGCTGATATGATTTAAGGGGGTCGCCGCCCGCAAACATAATCAAAATACCGCCCAAAAAGAGGGCAAGGACAAGGGCGCCAACTGAAACCAGCAGGGGATACCAGGCGGGCGGAACGTCGAGACGCGGTTCGATGCGAATTCGATAGCCCGCGCTCTTCTTCTTTAAAGCGGTAGACTCAGCCATGTGCGCCGACTCCTTCCTTGTGAATTTTTTCCAGGGGAGAGCCAGTCATCATCAGACCGATGGTCTCAATTAGAGATTCGTCCGGCTCTGCGCTTCCAATCTTCACCTCGCCCATTGACTTTCCTTCGTAGATGACGTAGACGCGGTCGCTCAATGAGAGCAATTCTTCCAGCTCTTCAGAGATGAGCAGCACCGCCGCTCCCGCTTCGCGCTGGGCGAGCAGCAGGCGGTGAACGCCTTCGATTGCCCCAACGTCCAAGCCGCGGGTAGGCTGCACGGCGACCATGAAACTAGGCAGACCGGAAATTTCACGCGCAAGGATTACGCGCTGCAAATTTCCGCCTGAAAGCAGACGCACCGGCGTGGAAACGTGCGGCACGATAATTTCATAGGCTTCTTTAAGTTCGTTGGCTAGTTTCGTCGCCGCGTTCATATCCAGCAAGCCCGCGCGGGAAATGGGAGGCTGACGATATTTTTTCATGATGACGTTATCCGTCACGCTTAGATTCGGGGCGCTGCCCACACGGTTACGGTCTTCAGGAATATACGCCATACCATGCTGAATGCCAAAGAGGGCGTTTTGGGCGCTGAGGTCTTTGCCGTTGAGGAGAATTTGCCCCTTGCGGCACTTCCGCAGACAGGTAATCACTTGAGCCAGTTCGGATTGACCATTGCCCGCCACCCCCGCCACGCCGACAATTTCCCCAGCGCGCACGTTGAGAGAAAAGCCGCGCAAGGCGGGCAGACCCTTGTCGTTGTCTGCATAAACGTCCTTGACCTCCAACACCACATCGCCGGGATTGCCGGGTTTTTTATCCAGGGAAAAGACGACGTCGCGCCCAACCATCAGGCGCGCCAATTCCTGCCTTGTCACGCCTTTCGCCGGAACCCCAAGAGCCGTCGCCACGCCGCGCCGCAGCACGCTGACGCGGTCCGCGATGGCGGTCACTTCTTGTAATTTATGGCTGATGAAAATGATGGATTTGCCCTGCGCCGCCATTGAACGCAAAATCTCAAACAAACCTTCGATTTCCTGCGGAGCCAGAACGGCGGTCGGTTCGTCCATAATGAGAACGTCCGCGCCGCGATATAACATTTTGAGGAGTTCGACCCGTTGTTGCTCGCCGACAGACAACTGCCAAATTTTTGCGCGCGGGTCTACCTTCAGCCCAAAACGTTCGCCCACTTCCGTCACTTTTGCGTCGTATTGAGGCAGACGCATGAAAAAACGCGGGTTGTCCAAGCCCAGCAGGACGTTTTCGGTGACGGTTTGAGAAGGCACGAGCATAAAGTGCTGGTGAATCATTCCTATACCGGCTTTGATGGCGTCGCGCGGGGAATGAAATTCTACGGGCTTTCCTTTTACTTTGATAACGCCCGCTTCCTGCCTGTATAAACCGGCGAGGACGTTCATGAGCGTGCTTTTGCCCGCGCCGTTTTCACCCAGCAGGGCGTGAATTTCGCCGGAACGCAGCTCGAAATCCACATGGTCGTTTGCAAGCACGCCGGGAAATTTCTTGACAATGCCGCGCATTTCCACGGCGAGCGGCGGTTCGGAGGAAATTGGTATCGTCTGTGTCACAAGGTCGCTCCTGCGATAAAGACGGCTTTCGCCGTTGATAATCAGACAGGCTGGGATAAAGAGGGCTGGAACCCCCGGACGGAATTCCAGCCCTTGAAAACAAAGAACTATTGAGGCAGTTCGGCGGTAATGCCTTCAGCCCACCACTTCATACAAACATCCACAGAACAGGGCAACCCATATTCAGGAAAAGCGTCAAGGTCAACCTGTTGCAGGCTTTGTCCTTCCGGCAAAACCACGTTGCCTTTGTTGTCTTTGATGGGTCCCGTGAAGACATCGAAGCGGGTGAATTCACCGGCGAGCATCTTCGCCAGAATGTCGCGCACTTCTTGAATGACGGCAGGGTCCAATTCGGCGACGCCGGGGGTCAATTCCTGACCTTCCATGAATCCGTAAAGACCGAGAGCGCCAGTGTCGGCGTCAAAGTACTGCCAGCCGGGTTTATAGGTGCCGGCGATGACCTGCTTGGTGATGTCGGCATAGACAGGACCCCAAACCCAGTAGGGAGCGGTAAGACAACGTTCAACTTTGCAAGAGCCATACCAGTCGTAGGTGACGCCCCACTTGCCCTTTTCCTGCGCCACGTCGGCGACGGCGGGCGTGTCGGCGCCGGTAAACACGACTTGCGCGCCGGCGTCAAAGAGGGAGGCGGCCGCTTCCTTTTCAATGATGGGGTCGTGCCAGGTGTTAATCCAGCGGACATCCATGGTGCATTCGGGGCAGGTCTTCTTCATGCCGAGGGCGATGGCGTTGCCAAGGCGGATTTCTTCGGGGATGGGGAAGGTCGCCATGTAGCCCAGTTTGGGGTTGCCGTCCATCTTGGCGCGCGCGCCCGCCAGCATTCCCGCCAAGTATTTCATGTTTTCCATCGCGCCCATCAGGTTGCCAAAATTGGTTTCATTGGATTTGATGCCGGTCAGATGGATGAACATGACATCCGGAAATTCTTCGGCGACGGTTTCCATTGGGTCCATAAATCCAAAGGAAGTGCCAAAAATCAGGTTGAAGCCCTTGCGAGCCAGGCTGCGGAAGACCTGTTCAGAGTCGGCGCCTTCAGGTACATTTTCGATGTAGGCAATGTTCACATTGTCCACGTTCGCCTTGATGTATTCAAGACCTTCGTAGTGAGCCTGCGACCAGCCGCCGTCGTCATGCGGTCCAATCAAGACCATGGCGACGTTGAATTTGCCTTCTTCAATTTCGGGGATTTGGAATCCGCCGGTTTCCTCAGCCGCAGGAGCTTCCGTTGCGGCGGGTTCTTCAGCCGCCGGGGCTTCGGTAGCGGGGGCGGGGGCGGCGGGTTCTTCAGCCGCCGGCTGTTCGGCGGGCGCGCCGCCGCAAGCCGAGAGAACAAGCATCAGCGCCATGGCAAACATGGCAAGACGAGCAAAATTCTTACGCATTCTTTTCTTCTCCTTTATGTAATTTGAGCTTGACGACAACAAAACTTGCAAGGACGATTTGCGGAAACCACCTCCTTTCAAGTTGTCTAACAACTCGGATTCTACCAGAACTCAAACCAGCAAACATTAAGGAGGGCAATCGAATTTGCCCTGTGTTTCCATCAACGCAGAATTTTTTTGGGGACTCTCTTCCGTCTCGCGGGCTATGCGCTCCCACAATGTACATAGAAGCGGCGCGACATAATTTTTAGAAACTTTGTATGAAGTCAGCGACAATTCTACCGCTTTTTTCCAGTTCTCTGTATGAGCGTATCCTTCAATGAAGACAAAGCGTTCGACGGGGTCGTTCGGATGGTCGTCGAGAGCAAGGGCAATTTCGCCAAGCTCGACCACAGTCTCCCAATCGCGCGCCTGGCGGGCAAGGTCGGCTTTTTGGAAATAATAACACCAGCCATGCGCGGGCTCGGGATAATAAATTTCCGGCATCCGCGCTGCGGGTTCGCTCAAAATCAGCGTAGAAGAAGAGAGCAGGGCTGCGTCGCGCAAAAGAGAGTCGTCTGGAATGAGGCGGTTGCGGCTGTCAATTTCCGGGTCAAGCAAACGCAAACAGCGCGGCGGCGCGTAATAAAAAACAACGGTTTGCGACGTGTTGCCCGAAAACTTGCCAGCCAGAAAATCATAAGTCAGCGGCGTGTTGGGCTGTAACGATAAACTTTTGCGGTTGGTGGGGTAAAACAAAACATAATCAATTTGGTCGCTGTGGTTGTTCGGCGCGTAAATCCAATTCAACGCCGCGCCGAGCGAGTTATCGGCGTAGTAATCCAATTCTTCATTAATCAATACGATGGTGTTTTTTTGCAAAGCGGGCGCGCGCCAGGTCATCTGCCAGAAGAGATTTTTCTGCGCGTTCCAGTCGCGCGAAAAATCCACCGACCACAAAAACTGCCGCCCAGCGGATAAGGAAAGCAGAAGAACGGCAACCGCATTCCCAACGCGGGAGGGCAAGAGTTCAAGCAGGCCCGCCATGAAAAACGCCGCGCCAAGCATAAACGAGAGGGTTGAACGATTTGCGGGAAACCCAAGCGAAACCGGCACGTTGGTCAACCAAAATGGAACTCCGCCGAGCAGGAACAAAAGAAGCGCGACGCCAAGCGCCCAGAACGCCTCGCGCTTGCGATGTTCATTCCCGCGAGGTTCAGCGTATCCAAAGAAAACAACGATGGCTCCGACGGCTGAAGCAACCAGCGCGAATAAAAGCGCCGCGCGCGTTCCCGCCAATGAGAGGCTGGAGAGTTGAAACGCCTGAAGCCATGCCGCAATCATCGTCGTCCAAAAACTGGAAAATAATTGAGCGGCGAAGACGGCGAGGGTATCAAGAGGGGCGCGGATAAATTCCTCCGTCAAACTGTATCCAAAGCCCGGATGGCTGTAAACGAACACACGATAAGTCACGGCGACGAGGACGGAGCCGAGATAGGGCAGCCAGATTTTGAGCGTTTTGAGAATGCGGCTGCGCAGCGCAAGAGATTCTCCTTCGAGCGACTTAAAAATGAGAAGGGGGCGGATGAATTCCAACGGAAAAAAATATTCAAGCATCAACAAATTCAAGGCGGAAAAAATCATCGCAAGGACAGTTCGTCCGCGCAGCATGAGATGCCAGGAAAACAAAAAAAAGAAAAGCACGATAAAAAAATGAGCGTATAAATAACTTACCCATTGCTGATTAAAGCCGGGATATAACAGAAAAAATAAAGTCAGCAGGAAGACGAAACGCCTGCCGCGGGGAAACAAGCGATTCAGCGCAAGCCAGAATGCAACCGCGCCCGCCCAGCGCCAAAACAAGGCAAACGCCTGCCAGTAAGCGGGTTTGTGCGGAAGCAAATACCCTGTAAGTTGGTACAGCCATCCCCAGACTGGGCGCGAATCGGAGAAATATCGCGCGGTCGCTTCGGGACCAAGGCGATACCGAATCCATGAAATGGGCAGGTCGTCCCAATAAAAGCCAAGCCGCCAAAAAGACAATCCGTAGGCGAGAACAGACGCCAGCAGCAACGCCGCCGGGACGGCAAGCGGATTGGCGGCAAACGACTTGATTTTTTCGATTAATCTATTCATGACGCTTCAAGCGAAGAACATACCCATAAGCCATTTCGCGCTCCAACTGAAAACGGGGATGGGCGACGAATGCGGTATTTCCCTGCGGGTGTAGGTGCAGGACAAGAATATCGCGCGGAGCTTCTTCGAAAGACCTGATAATGTTTTCAATGACCCTGGCAATCAGAACTTCGTCAAAAGGATTGGAAAAATACAATACGTTGGCTTCCGGCGGAATTGGATAAGCGGCGGCGTCCATGTGGATAATTTCGAATTCGGTTTTTGTTCCGCTTTTGCGCTTGAAAATCTCCAGGTTTCTTCGGCAGATATCCGTCAGTTCGCGCGAAAATTCCACGCCAATCGCTTTGCGAAATCCCATTTCAGCCGCCAGAAACAGCGCTTTGCCTTTGCCGCTCCCAAAATCAACAAAACAGGAGTTTGGCGCGTCCACTTCAATTTGCGAAAACACCTCTTTGAAAATAAAAACGTTTGTGCCTTCGTAATAACGCCCATGCGCCTTATTGGGCGAAGCGATGTCGAGCTCGTCAAGCATGACGGTGTTAATGGTGTCGACTTGATATTTTAAATCAAAGACAAGGTCCGAAAGCGCATAGCGCAGCGTGGTCGCAAGCCCCCTTTTCGCCACATTCCTGAGCGCCATTTTGAAATTTCTCACGTTCATTAAGTCGAGCAAAGCCATGAATCATCTTCCTTTTTTATAATACGTAGCGAATCAGCGGCGAAAGAAACGCGCTGGTTACGCGAGAGGGCAGTATCGAAACCAGTCTTTTGGTCCATGAAAACCGGTCGTATAGGCGGACATTTGGCTTGGTTAAACGTCCCGGCATGAAATAGCGGAAGGTTTCTGTTGGAGTCATGTTCCAGCCTTGTTTGAAAAGTTTAAGGCTTTCGTGTCCCACGGGAGCCTCGCCGTGGTTGAACCAACGATAATTTTCGCTCAGTCCATCCTGGATGATTTTCCAAATTAAAAAGTGCATTGGAAGGTATTCGGTTTTCAAATCCAAAGCCGACCAGCCGCAATACGCCTCGCCGTGCGCCCAAAACGTAAAGATTCCCGCAATGTATTTTCCATGACTCCGCGCCATGTAAATCCTGGCTGCGCCGTTTGGGTAATGCGAAAAAATATTATGAAAAAGTTTTTCGACGTGAGGGATAAACCCGTGTTTACGAGCGTACAAGCCGGCGTACAAACGATAAAACGGACGGACGAGCTCCCCTTTTGCGTCTACGACAAGTTCCACTTCGTCGTAAAACCTGCGGTCTTTGAGGATTCTGCGATAATTGCGCCTGAAGTTCGAAAAAATCTTTTCGGGCGTATCGTTCAGCGGAAGGCGGTAGGTGTAATCAAGCGTCTCAAAATAGGGCAGCCGCTCGTCGGCAGGCAAGGAAACGGGAGACAAAATCTCGGCGTATTGCAGGGCGGCGGTCTTCTTCGCCAACGCGCCCAAAATTTCATTCAACGCCCGCTCAGAATCGTAAAGCGGACCGAAATAACTGGGAAAGAGACTGGTTTGATAAT
>JAIWOB010000054.1 GCA_020217065.1 Chloroflexota bacterium
GTCGGCGGATAAGGAGTAGCCCGTGATTCCTTCCTTGAGGCGCGAAAGCAGCATGGCGTTGCGGACTTCCGCCAGCAAGTGCGAGCCGTCGTTGGAGGCGGAGCCATCCACGCCCAAGCCGACATTTACGCCGGCGGCGCGATATTGCTTGACGGGCGCGATGCCCGAGGCGAGGCGCATGTTCGAGGTGGGACAATGCGCCACCCCGCAGTTGTGCCGCGCGAAGGTTTTTATCTCTTCGTCGTTCACCCAAATTGCGTGCGCGAACCAGACGTCCCCGCCAACCCAATCCACTTCTTGCATGTATTCCACGGGGCGATGACCGAACATCTGCTTGCAAAATTGTTCTTCGTCTTCGGTTTCGGCGAGATGCGTGTGAAGATGAACGCCGTATTCGCGGGCGAGCTTGGCGGATTCCTTCATCAAATCGGAGGTGACGGAAAACGGGGAGCAAGGCGCAAGCGCTATCTGAGTCATCGAGCCGCGTTTCGCGTCGTGGAATTTTTCGATGACGCGCTGCGAATCCTTCAGGATGTTTTCTTCGGTATCCACCACAGAATCGGGCGGCAGCCCGCCTTTGGATTCGCCGAGACTCATCGAGCCGCGCGAAGCGTGAAGTCTCACTCCAATTTCAAAGGCGGCGGCAATTTCGTCATCCAACTTTGAACCGTTGGGAAAAAGATAGAGATGGTCCGACGCGGTGGTACAGCCCGAAAGCGCCAGCTCGGCAAGCGCGGTTTGCGTGGAAATAAATATGTCGTCCGGCTGCAAACGCGCCCAAATCGGGTAGAGCGTCTTCAGCCAGTTGAAGAGGTTGGCGTCTTGCGCGGCAGGCACGGCGCGGGTGAGGGTCTGGTAAAAATGATGGTGGGTGTTAACCAGCCCCGGCAGGACGACATGTCCTTTGAGGTCAAGGACTTCGTCGGCGGCGGAAGGCAGACTGGAAGTCTGCCCGACAAGTTCAATAAACCCGTCGCGAATAAAAAGACCGCCATCGGGAATCTCCCGTTGGCGCTCATCCATGGTTACAAGGTAGGCGTTTTTTATGAGGAGGGTTGTCATGATGTATTTGCTTTCGGTTTAATTGTCTGACAAATTATAGTGTAGCAAAAAAGAAATAGGATGTCAAATCGTTTTTTGTAAAAGTAGGGGGCTTCCTAAAATTGCAGAAACAAGGCTAAAATTGGTTTCCTTTTATGCATCGCAGACTTCTCTCTCTCACCCGCAGCGTTCGCGTTTCGTTTGCCCTAACGATTCTCGCCGGCTTCTTCACCGGCTTGCTGACCATCTGGCAGGCATGGCAGATGAGCGGCGTCATCAACGAGGTCTTTTTGCAAAAACGGGGTCTTTCCCAAGTCCTCGCGCCGCTGACTTTTATCCTCGCCGCAATTGGCGGACGAACCCTGCTCGCCTGGCTGAACGAGGTCGCCGCCAACGCCGTCGCGGTCAAAATCAAGACCGACCTGCGGGAGCGGCTCTTCGCTCACATCCTCAAACTGGGTCCCGCTTATTCGCGCGGACAGCGCACCGGGGAATTGACTACCGCCGCCGTCGAAGGCGTCGAAGCGCTGGACGCCTACTTCAGCCAGTACCTGCCCCAACTCGTCGTCACCGCCCTCGTCCCGACCTCGATTCTTGTTTTCGTCTTTCCCATTGACCTGTTGACCGGCTTTGTCTTCCTCGTCACCGCTCCGCTGATTCCCTTTTTCATGATAATGATTGGCAAGGGCGCGGAAGTCGTCACCAAACGTCAATACGAGACGCTGCGCCTGCTCAGCGCCCACTTCCTCGACAGTTTGCAAGGATTGACCACGCTTAAACTTTTCGGACAGTCGAAAGAACAGGCGAAGAACATCGCAAACATCAGCGAACAATACCGCGACACAACGCTGAGCGTCCTGCGGATTACCTTCCTCTCCGCGCTGGCGCTGGAACTGCTTGCCACCATCAGCACCGCCATCGTCGCCGTGGAAATCGGCTTCCGCCTGCTCTATGACCGCATGGAGTTTCAGCCCGCGCTCTTTCTCTTGATTCTTGCCCCTGAATTTTATATGCCGCTTCGCGCCCTCGGCGCAAGATTCCATGCGGGAATGAGCGGCACGACAGCCGCAAAGCGAATTTATGAAATTTTGGATACGCCAATTACCGGGGCAAAAGCCGAAAGTCAAAAACCAGAAACCATCGAAAGACCTTCGACCTTCGAACTTCGACTCGAGAATCTCTCCTTCACCTACCCCAACGAGTCCGCGCCAGCCCTCCAGAACATCAACCTGACCATCGCGCAAGGACAGCGGGTCGCCCTCGTCGGCAAGACGGGCGCGGGAAAATCCACCCTTGCCCACCTCCTGCTCGGCTTTATCCAACCCACCGAAGGCTGTGTCGAAATTCATCCTTCCTCTTTCATCCTTCATCCTTCGATAGCCTGGGTTCCCCAGCGCCCGCACCTTTTTCACGCCAGCATTGCGGAAAACATCCGCCTCGGCAAAGCGGACGCAACCCACGAGGAGATTGTCCGCGCCGCCAAAGCCGCCCGCCTGCACGAGTTTATTGAATCCCTGCCTGAGAAATATGAGACCGTCGTCGGAGAAAACGCCGCCCGCCTCTCCAGCGGACAAGCCCAGCGTCTCGCTCTCGCCCGCGCATTCCTCCGCGACGCCCCCATCCTGATTCTCGACGAACCCACCTCCAGCCTTGACCCCGAAACCGAGGTCCTGCTCGAAGAATCCACACGTCTGCTCATGCAGGGGCGCACAGTCATCACCATCGCGCACCGCCTCAACACCATCTTTCAGGCGGATAACATCGTCGTCCTCGATGGAGGCAAAATCGTCGAGCAAGGCTCGCACAAGGAACTGCTGGCAAAGAACGGCTTATACGCCAGTATGGTGAAGACCCACGAGTTTCCATCTACCGGTTACGAGCCGCGAGCGACAAGCGACGAGTTGCGAGTTTCAAATCCCGCCGCTCAACCTTCATCGCCTGGCTTTCAATCTTCGACTTTCGACGCGCCTTCCAATCGTCAAGCGTCAAGCGTCAAGCAAAAATCCTCCATCCTGCCGCGCTTGCTTCAATTCCTCAAAGGCAACTGGCATCGCGTGGCGCTCTCTGTTTTGCTGAGTTCCGTCACCATCGGGTCCAGCGTCGCCCTCATGGGAACCTCCGCCTGGCTCATCTCCACCGCCGCCATCGCTACTTCCGTCGCGGACCTTGGCGTTTCCGTGGTTGGCACGCGGCTGTTTGGTCTGACTCGCGCAGTTTTCCGCTACCTCGAAAGGCTGGTCTCGCACGACGTCACCTTCCGCCTGCTCGCCCGCCTGCGGGTTTGGTTCTACGAAAGGCTTGAACCGCTTGCGCCCGCCCGCCTGATGAACTTCCGCGCCGGCGACCTGCTTGCCCGCATCATTAGCGATGTGGAGACTTTGGAAAATTTCTATGTTCGGGTTGTTTCTCCCCCGTTGACTGCGGCGGTCATTGGGCTTTTTACCGCCCTCTATCTTGGATGGTTTCACCCGCCGCTTGCCCCGATTTTCCTGACCTTTTACCTCAGCCTGGGGCTTTTGCTCCCCATCCTTGCCCAGTGGAGCAGCCGCAAGCCGGGATTGCAAACGGTTATCCAGCGCGCCGAATTGCAAGCCCGCCTTGTAGACGGGATTCAAGGCATGGCAGACCTGCTCGCCTATGGACGCGCCGAGGATAGCCTTTCGAAACTTGCCGTCCACGCCAAAGCGTATGGCGACGCGCAGCGGCGCATGGCGCGTGTGACGGGAATTCAAGCGGGGCTGGGGGTTTTGCTGACCAACCTCGGCATGTGGTCAACGCTCTTCTTCACGATTCCGCAAGTCGCCAGCGGAGAGATTGCAGGTCCGATGCTTGCCTCGTTAACCTTGTTGACGCTCGCCTCTTTTGAAGCCGTTCTCCCGCTTCCGCTCGCCGCTCAAATGTGGAACGCCTCCCGCGAAGCGGCAAAGCGGTTATTTGAAGCGGTGGATACCGAACCAGAGGTCAGCGAGCGGTTATCAGCGGGCAGCGAGCGGCTGCCGATTGCCAATCACCAATTGCAAATCTCCAACCTCACCTTCTCCTATCCCGCTCAAACCACGCCCGCCCTCCGCGACTTGACCTTTGAACTCCGGCCTTCAACCTCCATCGCCATCGTCGGTCCCAGCGGAGCGGGGAAAAGCTCCATCGCCAACTTGCTGTTAAGATTTTGGGACTATCAAAGCGGAGAAATCAGGCTCGGCGGAGAATCGCTCAAATCGTTGAGCCCCGACGAAGTCAGGGCAAGGATTGGGTATGTCTCTCCAAACGCCTACTTCTTCAACGCGTCTATTTATCAAAACCTGCGTTTCGCCCGCCGCAAAGTCACGCGGGAGGAAGTGGAAGCCGCCTGCAAGGCGGCGCGCATTCACGATTTCATCCTGTCCCTGCCCAAAGGCTACGACACGATGATTGGCGAGCAAGGCTTGCGGTTATCGGGCGGGGAACGTCAACGGCTGGCGCTTGCCCGCGTCCTGATTAAAGACGCGCCGATTTTGATTTTGGACGAACCGACGGCAAATCTCGACCCTCTCACCGAAAGACAAGTCCTGGAAACCTTGTTTGAAGTCATGAAACGCAAGACTTCGATGCTTATCACCCACCGCCTGATAGGTCTTGAAAATGTGGATGAAATCCTCGTCATGAACCGCGGGCAAATCATCGAGCGCGGCGCGCATTCCGAACTGGCGGGCGTAAACAGTTTTTATCGCCACATGCTAAACCTGCAAAACCGCATTCTCGACGAAGCAGAACCATCGTATTAATGGGGAAAGCAATCCATTGTGGAAGTTAAAAAAACGCCCCGAAGATTTTCGCAAAAAACTTTACTCTGCGAGAACCTTCGGGACGGTCGAATTCAGGTTAATTCTAATCCGCGCAAGCGCCCATATTTACCGTAATAACTGTGGAGGCGCCGCCAGACAGCGGGGCGCAGCAATTATTTGCGGCGTCGTATCCCATGCCTTCCTGACACTTATCTGTGCCAGCCTGAAGGTTGGAGCCGCCGCAGGCGGTATTTGTAAATTTGACCTGGGTCTTCCAAGCCGGCTTGCCGTGACATTCAATAACGTGTTTGCCTTTCGCCATCGAGCCATTATCCACACAGGTCAGATTTTCCGGTTCAAGAACTTCAAAGGTCACGCCGTCGTCAATGAGGATGTTTTGATAGGGAACCTTATCCACGCAGTAACGGTCCGAAGCGATGGTGTCCTGAACATCGGGCGCAGAGCAGGAAGAAGAAACCTGATAAGCGGGCGCGTATGCCTGCGCGGCGGGAGCGGCTGGCGCGGCGCCGCCGCACGCCGTCAGCGCCAGGAGAGCGGGAATGGAAATGATAAACAAGAGAAAAATTTTGCGTTTCATAGGGCGACTCCTTTTTGTTTTATGATGAACTCATTTTACGGCGGCGGTACAGATAGGCTATGGGAGGATTGTCCTGTTTGGGTATAATAAACCTTGCATGAACCTTTCAGTTTTATCGCTCACCGAAATCAGAAATTTAATCCGCAGCGGCGAGTTAAACGCCTCAGAGGTGGAAGCCGCCTGCCGCCGGCAAATTGAAAAACTCAACCCCACCCTGAACGCCTTCATTACCGTCCTCCCGCCCGAAGCCCAGTCCCCAAAGGAAGGGGTTTTACAAGGCATTCCCATCGCCGTAAAAGACTTGTACGAAACCAAAGGGATTCGCACGACGGCAGGTTCGCGTTTTTTTGCAGACTATATCCCGCAGGAAGACGCCTTCGCCGTACAAAAGGTAAAAAAGGCGGGCGGGAAAATCATCGGCAAGACCAACACTCACGAAATCGCCCTGGGAGTCACAAACAACAACCCCCATTATGGCGCATGTAAAAATCCCTGGGATTCGACTCGCATATCCGGCGGCTCTTCAGGCGGGAGCGCGGTTGCGGTTGCCGCAGGCATGGCGCTGGCTGCCCTCGGCACCGATACGGGAGGTTCGATTCGCATCCCCGCTTCGCTCTGCGGCGTCGTCGGGCTCAAACCGACATACGGGCGGGTTAGCCTGCGCGGAGTGATTCCGCTTTCATGGAATCTCGACCATGCGGGAACTTTGACCCGCAGCGTGGAAGACGCCGCCCTTATGCTGCAAGTCATCGGCGGGTACGACGAACTCGACCCCGCATCGGTTAAGACTCTGCCGGGGGATTATTCCAGCCACCTCAAAGACACGATAAAAGACCGAAAGATTGGGCTTGCAGTTGGGAATTTCATCGAAGAAGCGGACGCGGAAATTTTGGAAGCGGTTCGGCGCGCGGCAAAGGTCCTCTCTCAGATGGGAGCGCTGGTCAGCGAAGTCAACGTGGATTTCCTCAAAGACGCCGCGCTTGCCAATTCCCTGATAACTCAAGCCGACGGCGCAGCCTTTCACCGCGAACGGATGAAAGAACACCCCGACTGGTTCGGCGCGGATATTCGTCAAAGGCTGGAAACGGGAGCGGCGTTCACCTCCACCGAATATATTTTGGCAAGGCGAACCCAGGCTGAAGCCAGGAGACAATGCGAGGTATTGCTCAACCTGTACGATACGCTTCTTCTACCCTCCACCCCCATCGCCGCGCCAGTTTTGGAAGGGGAAGACGCGGTGGAACGCGCCCGCCTGTTGACCCGCTTCACCGCTCCTTTTAATCTAACCGGGCTGCCCGCCTTAAGCGTTCCCTGCGGGTTCACCAAAGAAGGCTTGCCCATTGGGCTGCAAATTGTCTCCCGCGCCTGGAACGAAGCTGGCGTTTTACGCGCCGGCTACGCCTTCGAACAAGCCACCGAATGGCATAAACGAAAACCGCCCCTTTCGGAAAAAAGTTGACAAAAACCGCCCCGCTCGAAAATTTGCCCTTGAGAAGCCGCCCAGCCAACCTTTGAGACGGCGCGCAACTCCAAAGATACGTTTGCAAAGAAAATCATCCCAAAAGCGCGAACTTTGGGATGATTTTTGCATGAAGGTATAATGCCCTCCATGTTCAAAAATAAAAACCTCGCCGTTCTCTTTTTCACGCTGGTCGTAGTCATGCTTGGGTTTGGAATTGTCATCCCCATCCTGCCGTTTTACGTAGAGCGCTTCGGCGGCAGCGGCAGCGATATGGGTATGTTGATGGCGATTTACTCAGTGATGCAATTCGTCTTTTCTCCGATTTGGGGAAGCCTGTCCGACCGCTACGGACGCAAGCCTATCCTGCTGGCGGGCATTCTTGGGAACGTCGCTTCGCAGGTATTCTATGGGCTGGTGGGAGACCTCGCCAATGCGGGCATGGTCGCGCCTCAAACCGCGCTCTTCCTGCTGATTGCGGCGCGCGGACTGGCAGGCATCCTCTCTTCCGCCACCTTGCCGACCGCCATGGCAATCATTGGCGACAGCACAAGCAGCCGGGAACGCGGCGGCGGAATGGGACTGGTCGGCGCGGCAATGGGCGTCGGCATGGCGCTAGGACCCGGCGTCGGCGGAATGATGTCCAACGTTTCCCTTTCCGCGCCTTTCTACTTCGCGGCGGCTGTTTCCATCGCCGCCCTCCTCCTGACTTGGGGATTGGTCTCCGAATCCCTTCCAAAGGAAAAACGCGGCGAAACATCGAGCAAGCCCCGCCGTCTGCAAATGAAGGACATGCGAAACGCCCTTTTCGGTCCAACCGGCTTTTTATTCTTTCTGGCTTTCCTTCATAGTTTTGCGCTGGCAAACTTTGAAGGCGTTTTTGGAATGTACACCCAATTGCGCTACGACTACAGCGCGGCGCAGGTGGGCGTCGTCTTGACGGTCGTGGGCTTGGTTTCCGCCCTGGCGCAGGGCGCGCTTACCGGTCCAGCCACCCGCAAATGGGGCGATTCTTTTGTGGTCAAAGCGTCCCTCTTCGCCAGCGTCTTCGGCTTTCTTCTGATGGTCTCCGCCAAAAGCGAGCCGGGAAAAATCGCCGCCCCGGTCATGTCGAGCGCGGGTTTTTTCATGCTTGCCAATTCGATGATTCGACCCGGCGTTTCCGCGCTGATTTCAAAGCGGGGCGGAGAAAATCAGGGGTCGGCAATGGGAATGAACAACGCCTTCATGAGCCTGGGCAGGATTATCGGTCCGCTTTGGGCGGGGTATGCGCTGGACTGGAACTTGAATTACCCCTACCTGACCGGCGCGCTGCTCATGGGGCTGGGGTTCGCGCTGTGCTTCTTCTTCCTGCCGCCTGAAAACGCGGAAAATTAAACTTTACGGACAAATTTCCCAATTCTCAAATTCTGCTTTAAAATCAAACCGTCATGAAGAATTTGCTCGGCAGACTGGCAACCTTCCTGAGTACGCCAACAGGGGTGATTGTCGCCGCCAATGCGGTCTGGCATCTAGCGACATGGTTCATCGGTTTTCGCAGCCTGCTTTATTACGTCGTCAGTCTCTTCATTATCGGATTCGATATTTTCGCCGCCTCTTTCCTGCGCGATAAGTTGATTCACTTTTTTTCCCAGTTTACGCTGCCGGTTCAAAACGAAAAAGACCGCGCGGAAATTGCGGCGCGGGTGAAAAACTTCGAGAGCGGCAGCCGCGGACCTGCAATGTTCGTCAAGAACGGGCGGGTTATCCTGCACGAAAGCGAAACCAAGCGGCGCGGTCCGGGTTTGATTGCGCTGGATACAGCCAGCGCCCTCGTCCTCCGCACCGACACCGAAATCCGCGATACGGTGGGACCAGGCGTCAAATTTACCAAGAGCAACGAATACATCGCCGGCAGCATAGACTTGCGCGCGCAGTGGCAGTTTATTGGTCCACATGCAAGCGACCAGCCCTTCCTAAATCCCATTTCATCGCCCAAAGAATACAATGAAAGCCTCAGCCGCCGCCAACAGACTTGCGGCTTGACCCGCGACGGATTCGAGGTGGCTCCCACCCTCAGCATTCGTTTCAGCGTCAAGCGTCCCGCCAAGTTAACTCCCACCCCAAGCGGCGTAACTTCGCGCTATGGTTTCGACCCGGACGCCGTCCGCAACGCCATTACCCGCGAGGTGGTGCAACTGGGAACGTCTCAAAACGTCAAAAGCCGTATGGCATGGAACGAATTGCCGGCGCATCTGGTGGTCAATGTCTGGCGCGAATATATCCGCAAATTTAAATTCAGCGACCTGTTCACGCCGATGAACGAAGAGGGGAAAAGCGGTCTGCAAATCATCGAGGAGGCAATCAACCGCCGCGTCAAGCAGGAAAACGTCGAAGCGTTGGACGAAACCGGCGCGCGCACGGGGGAATGGGTCGAAAGCCTGGAATTCAAGCAACTTGAACGGCGCGGACTGCAAATCGCGCAGGTTCGCATTCACAATATCCTCTTCGAACCCGCCCTCGAACAGCAAATCATCGAGCAGTGGAGCGCCGACTGGATGGACATCGCCAGCAAGGAGAAAAAACAACTAGAAGACATGGAATCGCTGATTGACGCGGCGGCGCGCAACGAAGCCAGCAAAAATTTCGCCCGCATCGCCTCGCAGCAATTCAGCGCCAAGACAAGCGAGCCGCAAGACAACCCGTTCAAGACCCTGCAATTGCTGGTGCAGCCGCTGAAGGAATTCATTGTCAGCGAGAGCGACGCCGGGCACGACGTGGATATGGAGTTGAGAAAACTGGAAGAAGTGTGGAAGTGGCTGCTGGACAATAACTCGGCGCAAGGAGCGGAAATGGGAGGCGGACAGGGATGAAACGCCGAATCCGCGAGAGCGACTTTAATACCCTGCTCTATCGTCTGGACGATGAAGGCGTGGAATTCCGCAATCGTCTGCGCGGCTGGATTGGCGCGGCGGTTTGGCTCGCCCTCAGCAGCCTGCACGCCATCTTCATGCTCGTCGCCAGCGGCGCCAGCGAACTCATCGGCATTCTGCTCATTGTGGGGATGAGTTTCGTCAAGTACATTCCCCTCCTCAATGTGGTTTATAACCTGGCGCGAAAGATGGCGGCGCGCTATATTGACGACGTGTACGAACTTAAGGA